>JACOVB010000424.1 GCA_016177555.1 Candidatus Rokuibacteriota bacterium | reverse complement strand
GCCCGTCGTCGCGTCGAACATCGTGGAGGGCGTCGAGAACGTGGACCGGCGGCTCCTGGAGATGGGCGACGTATACCGGCTCTCGGGGCGGGAGAAGTTCCGGGCGATCGTGATTCCGTCCACGCTCCCCTATCTCGTCGCCGGCATGAAGGTCGGCTTCGGCCTCGCGCTGAAGGTGTCCGTGGTCGCCGAGATCTTCGGCGTCACCTCCGGCATCGGCTACATCATGAACTACAGCCGCGAGATCCTCGCCACGCAGATGGTCTTCGTGTGGGCGCTCGTGATGATCCTCGTGATGATGGTGACCGACAAGCTGGTGTTCGACTCGCTCTCGCGGCGGTTGGCGCGATGGCGATGAAGCTGCAGGTCGTGGGAGTCGGCAAGGACTATCTGATCCCGGTCATCGAGCGCGTCTCGTTCAGCGTCGAGGCAGGCGAGTTCGTGTGTCTCCTCGGTCCGAACGGGTGTGGCAAGACCACGCTGCTCCGGATCATCGGCGGGCTCGAGCCTGCCACGCGGGGCACCGTCCTGCTCGACGACCGGCCCGTCGTGGCGGGCGACGCCCACAGCCGCAAGGTCGGCGTCGTCTTCCAGGAAGACCGGCTGCTCCCGTGGATGACGCTGGCCGAGAACGTCGCCCTGGTGCTCAAGCCCCTCGGCCTGCCGGCCGCCGAGCGCCGGGCGATCGCCCGGCGCCACCTCGGCCTCGCGGGCCTCGCGGGCTTCGAGGACTACTATCCGGGGCGGACGAGCGGGGGCATGCGCCAGCGGGCGGCGATCGCGCGGGCGCTCGCGATCGAGCCCGACGTGCTCCTCATGGACGAGCCCTTCGGCGCGCTCGACGCCCAGAACCGCCGCATCATGCAGAACGAGGTGCGGCGGATCTGGAAGGAGACGAGGCGGACGATCCTCTTCGTGACTCACTCGATCGAAGAGGCGGTGGCGATCGGCACCACCTTGATCATGATGTCGGCGCGTCCCTCGCGCCTCCGCGAGACGATCCGGAACGACGGCCGCATCGAGCGCGCGAAGCTGATCGACGACCTGAACACGATGATCATGGAAGAAGTCGAGCGCCAGCAGGGCGGCGCACCCTCATGATCTCGACGCTCACCCGAGGAGGAACCACCGTATGATCAAGCCCTACACCGCCGTCGGCCTCATCCCCACCGTGCGCGGCATCCGGAAGCGCAACGACATCAAGCTCAACCTCGAGCACCTGTCGCACCTGGTGAAGGCCGCCTCCTGGCTGTCGAGCCTCGATCTCCCGGTCAGGCTCATCGCGTTTCCGGAGGGCGCGCTCCAGGGATTCAACGACGAAGTGCTGGATCTCGACCACGCGCAGTTCGCCCGGGAGGGCGCCATCGACATCCCGGGCGAGGAGACCGATTTCCTGGGCAAGATCGCCAAGGAGTACAACGCCTTCGTCATGGCGCAGGCCAAGGCGCGCCACCCCGACTGGAAGGACCGCTTCTTCAACGTCGGGTTCATCATCAACCCGCGCGGGAAGGTGATCCTCAAGCACTATAAGGTCTCGCCGCTCTTCCCTGTGGAGCACTCGGTCTGTCCTCACGACGTGTATGACTGGTGGATCGAGAAGTATGGTCGGACGCTCGATGCGTTCTGGCCGGTGGTGGACACCGAGATCGGGCGGCTCGGCATCATGATGGCCAACGAGGGGTCCTACCCCGAGAACGCCCGGGCGCTGGCGCTCAACGGCGCCGAGGTGGTCTACCGCGCTTCTTACCCGCACCCGGCCACGGGCAACGAGATCTTCGAGATCCAGAGCCGGGCACGGGCGCTGGACAACAACATGTACGTCGTGGCGCCCAACATGGGCACCTACTACCTCTTCCCGGAGGAGACGACGCCCATCGACACCTTCGGCGGGCGCTCCTTCGTCATCAACTACAAGGGCCAGATCGTCGGCCGGCAGGACTACGGCGCGGGCTCCACCTACGTGGGCGGCGTGGTGGACATCGAGGCGCTCCGGGACCACCGGGCGCGCGCCCAGTGGGACAACTGGATGAAGGACCTCCGGACCGAGCTTTACCAGCTCCTCTACGAGAAGCCCATCTACCCGAAGAACCTCTACCTCAAGCGCGCGCCCATGAAGCACAAGGAGTACCGCGACAAGGTCATCAAGCGGCAGATCCGCCTCATGCACGATCGCGGCATCTGGGTCAAGCCGGCGCGGTAGGGCGCTCTCTCGGCGATCCGAAGACAGAACGCCGGCCGGGGCGGGGGGCCCTCCCCGCGGAACGCGCTGAGTCGCACCCCGCGGCGACGTCTCGGAAGGGGCCACGAGATCGAGGTCTTGGGCTCCGGCAGCGCGCAGAAGCCACGGTTCCGCGGGGAAGGCCCCCCGCCCCGGCCGGCTGCGCGCCGGGCGATGCTCTCACTGGCCGCGGCCCATGGTGTAGAACTCGCGGTTGGGCCGCATGGCGGAGAGGTTGGCCATGCGGTTGGAGAGGTTGAAGAAGGCCGCGATCGACCCGATGTCCCAGATGTCCGAGTCGCCGAAGCCCTCGCGGCGGAGCGCCTCGAGGTCAGGCGCCTCGATGGCCCCCGAGTCGAGCGTGATCTTCACGGCGAAGTCGAGCATGGCCCGCTGGCGCGGGGTGACCTCCGCGTGGCGGTAATTCGCGCTGATCTGGTCGGCGATGTAGGGGTGCTTGCTCAGGACACGGAGCGCCGCTCCGTGAGCCACCGTTCAGTAGGTGCACGCATTCGCGGCGCTGGCGGCCACCACGATCATCTCGCGCTCGGCGCGCGACAGCCCGGACTCCCCCCGCATCAGGACGTCGTAGTAGTGGAAGAAGGCGCGGAAGTGGTCCGGCTTCCAGGCGTACGCCAGGAACACGTTGGGGGTGAAACCGGCCTTCTTGGTGTTGGTCTCGATGACCTGGCGGATGTCCTCTGGCAGCGAGGCCGGATCCGGCACGGGGAAGCGGCTGATGGGGGCGGGATCGGGAGCAGGCGCAGGCGTCGACACGGGAGTCCTCCTCAGCGGAGCGCGCGCAGCGCGAAGTCGATCTGCGCGGCGGACAGGTTGGGCGAGAGCAGCAGGATGGGCAGCTCGGCGCCCGCCTCCTGCCAGCGGGCCAGGCGGGCGCGCGCCTGGTCGGGCGTCCCGTAGACGGTCAGCTCGTCCAGCAGCCGCTCGGCCTCTGGCGGCACGATGGCCGAGCCGCGCGCGGGGTTGGCCGCGACGACGGCTTGGACTTCCTTCTCGAAGCCCAGCCGGGAGATCGTCTGCGGGTAGAAGGGCCCCATCGAGGTCAGGTAGAAGGCGACGAACCAGGCGGCGCCCGTGCGCGCCTCCGCCGGGTCGTCGGCGACGACCGTCGGCATTGTCGGGCAGATCCGGGGGAGGTCGCGCGGCGCCTCGCTCCTCGCTGCGCCTTCCTCGAGCAGCGCCACCGCCTGGCGGAGGCGCGAGCGAGGGTAGAGGAAGCGCAGCCAGCCATCCGCCAGCTCGCCGGTGAGCCGGATCGTCTCCGGCGAGAGTCCACCGACATGGATCGCCACCCGGGGCGCCGGGGGCAGGTTGAGCCTGAGCGCGCGAGCCCCGTTGCCGTTGCCCAGGGGGATGCGCTCGCCCCGGAGGAGCGCCCGCACCTGCGTGATCACCTGGCGCATCCTCCTGGCGGGGGCGCCGAAGGGCACGTCATGGAGCCCCTCGGTGAGCTGGGCCGTGCTGGCGCCGAGCCCGAGGGTGAAGCGCCCGCCGGAGAGGTCGTCGAGCGTGGCGGCGGCCATGGCCAGCGTCCCGGCGCTCCGTCCCCAGATCCCGAGCACGCCTGAGCCGAGGGCGATGCGCCGGGTGCGGACGGCCAGCTCCCCGAGGAGCACCGTCGTGTCATGTGCCCACGTCTCGGTGAGGAAGCAGGCCTCGTAGCCGAGGCGCTCGGCTTCCGTCGCCAGGTGGACGATGGTCCCCCGCCGGTTCTCCAGCGGCATCACCGAGACGCCGACCCCGGGGATCACCGGTCGAGCATCCGCTCGTAGCGGCCGTAGTCGCGGGCAGCGTCCATGAACCACTGCACGCAGTCGGGGTCGGCGCGCGGGGGCAGCTCGCACGAGGTGGACAGGACGAAGCGCGAGCGCCGCCCCACCGTGTCGATGCAGCGACGCACCTCGGCTTCGATCTCGGCGCGCGTCGCGCGCTCGAAGATGGTCACGTCCGCGTTGCCGATGCCCACGACGCCGCGCTGGTTGCCGAGGGTCACGAGGCGGTCGAGCTGGTCGACCTTGAGCGCGGGGTCGGCCTGCTGGTCCAGGTCGATGGTGATGGCCGTGAAGCCCGCGTCCATCAGGTCAGCGTGGATCTGGTGCGTCGTCCCGCAGATGTGCAGGGTGGTGCCGACCTTCTTCGCCCTGAAGTAGTTCACCAGCTCCGTGTGGTAGGGCTTGACGAACTCGCGGTAGGTGTCGGGGCCGAGGAGGGAGCAGGAGGCCGTCGGATCCGAGTAGGAGAGCCCGATCTTTGTCTCCAGCACCGCATCCCCGACCCGCTTGGCCAGCTCCGTGGCGAAGCGCATGAGGTCGTGGACGAAGGGCGGGTCGTCGATGGTGTCGAGGCAGAACAGCTCCGGGTTGCGCATGAGCATGGCGATGGTGCAGGGGCCCACGTTCACGGAGCCCAGCGCGCTCGGGAGCCTCGCCGCCGACAGCGCCGCGCATTGCTCGAGGAAGGCCGGGATCCGGCCGTCGCGCCTGGGGTCGGGCACCTCCATCCGCGCGAGCCGGCCCTTGTCGTCCTGGAGCACGTGACGGTCGATGGAGGGGACCACGTAGTCGGAGTACTTGACGTGGCAGCCCGTGGCCTCGGCCTCCTTGGCCAGGTCGTTGAAGGCGATCATGATGTCGGGCTGGTAGCGATCGTAGAAGTTGAGCATCGCCCGGGTGGCCTTCACGGGATCGGTGCAGTACTCCTCGATGGAGAGCCCGTCGAGGCAGCCGGCGAAGACCCCGGCGATGGGGTAGGCGGGGACGCGGTCGGCGAAACCGCCCTTGTAGGCCGCGACGACGCGCTCCCGCGGCGTGTACCCGCTCTTCTGCTCCTGATCCATGCGGCAGCCTCCCTCGGGATGCGTTGCAGGTCCTTTCCGGACTCGGGCACAGCGATTATTGCCCGGATAGGGGGCCGCTTCAACCCCCCGCGCGCGCGCTCCGGAGCAGTCGAGAGGAGTGCAGCATGACGGCCGCGTCGGGAAGCGACTGCACGGCCGCTGCGGACCTGAACGCCCGGACCCCGCGTCCGTGCAGTCGCCTCGGATTGGCCCTTGACAAGCGGTCGACCCGATCGATTACTAATGGACCTATGGGGCGGCTGGCGGTCGCTGGTGCTCTCCTCATGGTGGCGGCCGCCACCAGCGGCACCGACGCGGGTGGTCTGGTCCGCCATGCGGGCCTTCTACAGTCCCTCGATCCCGCGGCAGGCGTGCTGATGATTGAAGAGGTTGGGGTCAACGGGAGAACGGATCTCCTCGAGGTCCGGATCCGCGGCGCCGACGTCGTGCGCGTCTGGCGGGACCCCGCCGAGCCGTGGCAGTGGCGGGAACGGCCGACCAGGATTCACCGCTGGCCCGCCGGAACCTTCGTGGTCGTGATCGGGACCACGGCTCCTTCGGGCGTGATTGACGCCACCCGCGTGGAGCTGCCCAGGGTTGCGCCGGAATAGGGGCCGAGCCACGCCAACCGCAGCCACCCTGAGGGCGCTCCTGGCCGCCGGCCTCCTGCTGATGGCGATCGGCCTGGAACGGCTCCTGAGCGCGTATCTCGTCGGCAGTCAGGCCGGGACGTGGTCGACGCGACTCGCGGTCGGCGCGCTCTGTCTCGTGGGCGGGGGCGTGCTCGTGGCGCTGGCAGGGTCCGGGCGCCTCCGCCCCGGGAGATGACCGTCTCGTGGCTCGTGGGGTCAGGTCTTGCAATCCAACACGTGCTGGATTGCAAGACCTGACCCCATCAATTCGCGAGGCCCCGGCGTCGTCGAGGACGAACACGGCGACGCCCGCCGCGCGAGGTCCATGCGCGTCGGGTAGACGCGGACGGGGGTCTCCATGCCCGCCACGACCACCTGGTGACGGCCGAGGGCGGAGCGCGACGCGCTGAAGGCCTCGATGAGGATCTGAGCTCCGCCGTCACGGGCGACCCTCCTCGACAGAGCGCGCGGCGGCCTCAGGGGCGAGAGACAGGGCGGCGTCCAGCGCTCGCTCGAGGATCCCGCCCGCACTTCCGCCGAGGCCGGCTGTGGCGGCCAGGAGCGCCTCGCGGGCGAGTATTCCGCGGCGGTGGTTCAGGACGGCCACGGCGCCGAGGGCCGCCGCGGCTGGCGAGAGCGCCCGCCGGAGCGGCAGGCAGAGTGCCCCGCGCACGGGGAGATCCGCCGCGAGGCTCTCATCGGCGATGACGAGCGCGCCGGGGGCCAGCCGCCCGAGATCGCCGCGGCCGCGGATCTCCCTGAGTCCGTCGGCGGAGGTGATGAGCACGGCGTCTGGCGCCTCCGTGCCCGTGTAGAGGATCGGCTCGGGCGAGAGCTTCACCTCCGAGAGGGAGAAGCCGCTGCCCACCGTCACCGGGTAATCGTTCTTCTGCACGCAGTGGAGCCCCGAGAGCACGGCGGCCTGGCAGAGCGTGGCCGCCGCCGTCTGCACCCGCTCCCCGGCGCTGCCGGCGATGACCAGCGTGACGGGGCGCTGCAGGCGATGCGGGAAGGCGGGGGCGGGGGCTTCGGGAGGCTGCACCGCCCCGGGAGGGCCGGACGGCGCGGGGAAGTGCGCGCGATAGACCTTGTGATACGGCCGCCTGTCCTTGCGGTGGATCAGCCTGCCGAGCTGGCGCCCATCGGCCTCGGCCAGGGCTCTCAGCGCCTTGCCGTCCATGTGATTCAGCGGGACGCCGAAGCCCGTGCACAGCTCGAGGATCTCGACCAGCGCGAAGCCCGGGAAGGCGATGGCCTCGGCGATCACCGCGGCCAGCTCGGCATCGGTGGCGAGCTGGCGGGCGAAGAAGCCGGCCTGGCAGCCGCGGAGCAGCTGCTCCATATCGAGAGCCGGTACCCAGTTGCCCTGGAGCGTCGTGGAGGTGGCGAAGCCCTCGGGTGTGAGCGCCGAGTGCTGGCCTCCGGTCATGCCGTAGAGCATGTTGTTGTGCAGCAGCACCGCGAGGTCCACGTTCATGAGGGCGGCCTGGGTCAGGTGCAGGAGCCCGATGGTGGCGCCGCCGTCGCCGATCATGACGATGTTCTTCATCCGCCCCTCGCCCAGCAGCGCGTCGGCCAGGACCGCGCCCGCGGCCACGGCCGTCGAGCGCCCGTGGATCGTGTGGACGGTGTGCACGGCGGGGAAGAGCGGGTCCACGAGCCCGACGCAGCCGATGTCGGTGGTGAGGACGATCTGGCTCGGGTCGAGCCCGAGGCCGGCGAGCGCCCTGCCGAGGCCCCGCGCCACGAGGCCGTGGCCGCAGCCCTTGCAGTAGGGGAAGGGGCGATCGCCGAGGAAGGACGGCTGCTCGGGAGCCGTCATCACAGAGCCTCCAGGATCTCGGAGGGACGGATCATGCTGCCGAGCTTGTTGACGCCGTGCCACTCGCGGTCGGGGAGCGCTCCCGCCAGCACCCTGCGGTAGAGCCCGGAGAGATTCTCCTCGGCGACGACCACCCGCCGGGCCGTCCGGGCCGCCTCGCGGATCGCCTCCACGGGGACGGGGAAGAGGGTGAGGAGGCCCAGGAACGACAGCCGCCGTCCCGCTGCGCGGCCGAGGCGCACGGCCTCGCGCGCAGCCCGGCTCGTGATCCCGTAGCCCAGCACGAGCGCCTCCGCGTCGTCCTGGAGGTCCGGCACCACCATGGCCATGTCCTGCGCCCGCGCGGCGATCTTCGCCTCGAGGTGACGGAGCACCTCCAGGGTCTCGGCGTCGTTCTTCCTGAGCCAGCCGTCCTTGTTGTGGGCGGAGCCGGTGACGGTGACCTTGAGCGGGCCCGTGAGCGGAGCGAACGGGGGCACCTCGTCGGGCGTGGCGAACTGGACGGGGCGGTACCCCTCCGCGGTCGCCGGGGGGCGGGAGTGGACGGGCACCTCGGGCAAGCCGGCCAGGTCCACGGCCTCGTAGGTCATGGCGACCTCCTTGTCGCTGAGGAGGACCACCGGGGTCCGGAGCGCCTCCGACCAGCTGAAGGCGGCCATGGCCAGGGTGAAGCACTCGACCGGGGTGCTCGGCGCGAAGACGGGCACGGTGTAGCCGCCGGAGGTCGCGAACTCCGCCAGAAGCACATCGCCCTGGCCGCCCTGGGTGGCGCCGCCGGTGCTGGGGCCGAGGCGCTGGACGAGAACGACGACGACGGGGGTCTCGGCCATGAGGGCGTACTGGAAGGCCTCGACCATGAGCGCCCAGCCGGGCCCGGAGGTCGCTGTCATCGCCTTGACGCCGCGCTGCGAGGCGCCGATGCAGTAGCAGAGCGCGGAGATCTCGTCCGGCGCACCGAGGGCCACATCGCCGCGCGCCTGGAGGCGGAGCGTCATCTCGCGGTAGATCTCCGAGGCGGGCGTGATCGGGTAGCCGCTGAAGAAGCGGCAGCCGGCGCGGAGGGCGCCCTCCACCACCATCTGGTTGCCGGACCTGAGCGTCAGGCCCGGCGCCGCGCCTGCCACGCGGGCGTCGGTCGTCATCGCGGCCTCCTCCGGTCCTGCCGTGCCGCCTTCGTCCCGCCGGACGGTCAGCCCAGCGTGTGGACGAAGAGGCCGCTCAGGAGCTTGGGCTCGAACCACGTGCTCTTGGGTGGCATGACCGCGCCTGCGTCCGCGACGGCCAGGAGCTGTTCCATGGCCGTCGGGTACATCGACACCCCCAGCGCCATCTCTCCCGAGTCCACGCGCGCCTCGAGCGCCCGCGCGCCGCGGATCCCGCCGACGAAGTCCAGGCGCTGATCGGTGCGCGGGTCGCCGATCCCGAGCACCGGGCTCAGGATGCGGTCGTGGAGGAGGGAGACGTCGAGGGAGCCGATCGGATCCACCCTGTCGGTCGCAGCCTCAGGAAGCTCCAGCAGGTGCCAGCGGCCCGAGAGGTAGAGGCAGAAGCTCCCCGGACGGGGCGGCGCCGGGTCGCCTGTCGGTGATAGGCGCCCGAGCCTGCCGAGCTGTTCCAGCACCTCCGGCTCCGTCTGCCCCTTGAGGTCGCGGACCACGCGGTTGTAGGGCAGGATGCGGAGCTCGGCGGCCGGGAAGAGCGCGGCCAGGAACCAGCTGTACTCCTCGTCGCCCCGGTGGTGGGGGTTCGCCGCGCGGCGCTCCCGCGCCGCCCGCCATGCGCTGGCCGAGCGGTGGTGCCCGTCTGCGACATAGGCGCGCGTGACGGCGCCGAAGTTGGCGACCCAGGCCGCAGGGTCGGCGAGGCGCCACACCGTGTGGCGCACCCCGTCGGGGGCTGTGAAGTCGTGGAGCGGGGGCGCCTGCATGCCCGCCTCGGCCAGCCGGGCCATCTCCGGCCGTCCGCGATAGGCGAGGAGGACCGGCTCGGCATGGGCGTCGAGCGTGAGCACGTGGCGGGTACGGTCGTCCTCCTTGTCGGGCCGGGTCCGCTCGTGCTGGCGGATGACCCCCTGCTCGTAGTCGTCCACGTGCACGCAGCCGACCACCCCCACCTGGGCCCGCCCGCCCATCACCTGGCGGTAGAGGTACAGGGCCGCAGAGGTCTCGCGGATCAGCACCTCGTCCGCCACGAGACGGTCGAGGCTCTCCCGCGCCTTGGCGTAGACGCGCGCGTCGTGGGGATGCACGTCCGCCGGCACGTCGATGTCCGAGCGGCAGACGTGGAGGAAGGAGAGCGGGTTGCCGGCCGCCAGCCGGGCGGCTTCCTCGCGGCTGACCACGTCGTAGGGGGGCGAGGCGACCCGGGGCGCCAGGCCGGCAGCGGGGCGCAGCGCCCGGAAGGGGTGGAGCCGCATCGCTCGTCCGCTCAGGCCGGCAGGGTCACGAAGGGGTGGCGGCGGAGGGCGTCGTAGACGGTGGCCATCATCTCGCGGAGCCCCCGCTCGGTCTTCGCCTCGAACCGGAGGGTGAGGTACGGGTTGGTGTTGGAGGCCCGCACGAGTCCCCAGCCTTCGCGGAAGAGGATGCGCACGCCGTCGATGTCGATCGTCTCGTAGCGCCCCTTGAACTCCCGCGCCAGCTCCGCCACGACGTCGAACTTCTTCGCGTCGGCACAGGGCGCCTTGAGCTCGGGGGTGGCGAAGAGATGCGGCAGCGTGTCGAAGTGGGAGGAGACGGGCCGCGGGCTCCGCGAGCAGAGCTCGAGGAACTTGCACGAGGCCAGGATTCCGTCGTCCACGCCGTACCAGTTCTCGCCGAAGAACATGTGGCCCGAGACCTCGCCCCCGAGCAGGATCTTGTCCTCGCGCATCTTCCGCTTGAGATGGGAGTGGCCGGTCTTCCACATGACGGGCCGGCCTCCGTGCGCGCGGATGTCGTCCACGAGAACCTGGGAGGACTTGACGTCGAAGACGATCTCCGCCCCCGGGTGCCGCGTCAGGAGGTCCCGCGCCAGCAACGCCAGGATGAGGTCGGCCTCGTGGCGTCGGCCGCGCTCGTCCACCACGCCCATGCGGTCGGCGTCCCCGTCGTAGGCGATGCCCACGTCCGCCCGGGTCTCGAGGACGCGCGCGACGAGATCCCGCATGTTCTCCTCCATCTCGGGATCCGGCAGGTGGTTCGGGAACGAGCCGTCCGACTCGCAGTAGAGCTCGGTCACCTCGCACCCGAGCCGCCGGAGCAGCTCGGGGGCGAAGGAGCCGGCGATGCCGTTCCCCGCGTCCACCGCCACGCGCAGCGGGCGCGTCAGCTTCACGTGGGCGGCGATGGCGCCGAAGTAGTCCTCCCTGGGATCGCGCGCCGTCCGCCGGCCGGCGCCCTGCTCGAAGTCCTGGCGGCGGATGGCCGCGAGCAGCCCCTGGATCTCCTCCTCGGTGAGCGGTGCCGCCCCCGGGTGGACCATCTTGACGCCGTTGTCCGAGACCGGGTTGTGGCTGCCGGTGACCGTGGCGCCGCCGTCGAGCCCCCAGTGGGCGGTGGCGAAGTACAGGAGCGGCGTGTGGTTGACGCCGATGTCCACCACGTCGAGGCCTGTGCCGAGGCAGCCCCGGGCGAAGCCCTCCTTGAGCGCGGGGGAAGAGAGCCGGTTGTCCATGCCGAGGGCGATGCTGCGGCCGCCGTTGCGGCGGATGAGCGTGCCGTAGGCGCGCCCCACCTCCTCGAAGACCTCGGGCGTGATATCCAGGCCGACCTTCCCGCGCACGTCGTAGGCGCGGAAGATGAACGGGTTGATGTCGCCGGTCACGATCGTTCCTCAGACCACCGCGATGGCCTCGACCTCGATGAGCCAGTCGGGGTGCGCCAGGGCCGCCACCGCGACCAGCGTGGAGGCCGGCGTCTTCGGGCCGAAGAACTCCGTGCGCACCGGCTGAAGCTCCGCCCGATGACGCATGTCCGTGAGATAGGTGTTGAGCTTGACGACGCTGCCGAGCGTGCCCCCGCCCGCCTCCACCTGCGACCGGATCGCCTGGAACACCGCCCGCGCCTGGGCGGCGAAGTCGCCGCGGTGGGCCGGCTGGCCCTGGGCGTCATAGGCCACCTGGCCCGAGAGGAAGAGGATGGTCTGAGCGCCGGTGACCTTCACGGCCTGCGAGTACGCGGGCGGGTCGAAGACGTCCTTGGCGCAGTACCGCTCGATGGTGGCCATACGGGGCTCCTTGTCCTGACACTCGCTGCAGGTTGAGGGCCGGTCACGCCGCTGGCGTGTGCTATGGTGCTTGGCATCTACGCTAGAGGCCGCAGCCGCTGCAGTCAACCCCCAACACGGGCTTCGTGATGACCAAGCAATACGTGCTCGTTCACGGCGCCTGCCACGGCGCCTGG
Organism: Candidatus Rokuibacteriota bacterium; assembly: GCA_016177555.1. Next base: position 10,068 of record JACOVB010000424.1, on the reverse strand, counting down.
TGCTGGGACGCCGTCCGGGCGCTGTTGCGTCGGCGGGGCCATCAGGTGGTGACGCTGGACCTGCCCGGCCACGGCCGACGCGCCGGCGAGGTCCGCCGGGCGAGCGTGGAGAGCTACGCGCGCGCCGTGGCCGACGCCATGGCGCGCGAGGGGGTCGGGCGGGGCATCGTGGTCGGCCACTCCATGGGGGGCATCGTGATCCCCAAGGTGGCCGAGCTCTGCCCCGGGCGTGTCGCGCACCTGGTGTTCCTGGCCGCGGTGGTGGTGCCCGATGGCGGCAATCTCGCGGCGACCAATGCCACGGCTCCGGCGCGCGAGCTGCTCCGCGGCATGGTGGCGGGGCGCGGCGACGGCACCTTTCTCTACCCGGCGGAGACGGCGTGGGCCCGCTGGATGGGGGACTTGTCCCGCGATCATCCTCGGGCGCTCCGGGCGCTGTCGCTCCTGACCCCGCAGGCCATCCGGCCCTTCGTGGAACCGGTGGACCTGCGCGTCTTCTACGCGATGCGGGTGCCCCGGACCTACATCCGCTGCCTGGCCGATGTGGCAGTGCCGCCCGATCGCGCCGCGGGCTACGCCGCACGCCTGGGTGTGACCCCGGTGGACATGACGTGCGCCCACAACGCCATGCTCTCGGCACCGGGGGAGCTCACGCGGATCCTCGAGCGGATCGAGCCCTGACGGCGCCCCGTCCGGGCAGCCGGCGGGCCGCTCAGGCCGGTGGCGCGGCGGGCGGAGAGGCGGCGAGCAGGTCCGCCACGGTCTGGCAGAGCCGCTCACGGTGGACGGGGTCCACGCGGACGAACCTGATGCCGAGCCGCCCGGCCCCGGCGGAGCGGACCTCGCCCACCTCGACCTCGATGGGCGCCTCGTCCTCCGGCTCGAGGCTGAGGCGCACCAGCTCGCCGATGGGCACGGGCGCGTCCGTCTCGAGCCAGCAGCCGGCCACCGAGAGGTCGCGCACCGTGGCCTGGCTCTGGCGCCCCTGCCACACCACGGCCGCCCAGATGTTCGCTGCGACCCGGCTGAAGTCGCGGCGGTCCAGCTCCACACGGACGTAGCGCTCACCCCAGCGCAGGCGCTTGAACCGCAGCTCGCAGATCTGGCAGCGAAAGGGGTAGATGTAGGCGGCGCTCAGGAGCCGCTCGACGGCGCCGTCGCGCCCCACGCGACGGACATGCGGGCTCCGGCACCTCGGGCAGGTCAGCGGGTCCATCGGCGTCCTCCTCGCTCGCGCAGGAACTTCCCGAGCCGCTCATCGTCGCCGCCTTTGACGCGGATGAACTGCAGGCCCAGCCGGCCCGACTGCACGGAGCGGACCACGGCCACCTCCACCGTGATGGGGGGCTCGGAGTCGTTGGGCTGTAGCGTCAGCTCGAGGGACTCGCCCGGGGCGACGGGCAGGTCCGCCTCGAGGGTCGCCCCGGCCTCGGAGAGGTCCCGTACGCGCCCCTGCCGCTCGCCGTCCTTCCAGAAGAGCGTGGTCCAGAAGTCCACCGGCAGGCGCTCGTGCCGGCGGCGGTCGGGCTGCGCCCGGACATAGCGCTCGCCCCACCGGAGGGCCTTGAAGCGGTGCTGGCAGACCTCGCAGCGGAACGGGTAGACGTAGCCCACGCTCAGCAGGCGCTCGAGCAGGCCAACCCGGCTGGCCCGGCGGACCTGGTGGCTGCCGCATCGCCGACATCGCAGGGGCTTCTTGGATGACCTGGACACGTTCCCGCGAGTCTGGCAGATCGCCCCCGGCCCTGTCCAGGTACAATGCTCGGGCGGAGGCATGCCCGACCGCGGGGCCCCCGGAGGCCCGCGGCGGATCCCGGGAGGGGACCCATGGACGAGACGCTCAGGGAGACGACGAAGAAGACGGGGCAGATGCTCTTTCACACGCTCAAGGGAGGAGTGGGCTTCGAGACGTGGAAGAAGTTCGACAAGGGCCTCGCCAAGGAGCTCAGCCTGTTCTTCACCGGCAAGCTCTACAGCCGCGAGGTGATCTCGCAGAAGCAGCGGGAGCTCTGCGCGGTGGCCTCGCTCACCGTGCTGAACCGGCGGGCCGAGCTCCGCGCCCACGTCCACGCCGCGCTCAACGTGGGGGCCACGCGTCAGGAGGTGGCCGAGGTGATCTTCCAGCAGGTGACCTACGGTGGCATGCCCGTGGTCGTGGAGGCGCTGGAGGTTTGCAAGGCGGCGCTGGAGGAGCGCGGCGAGTGGGAGTGACGCCGTCCCACCCCACCGTCGCCGCGGCGCTCGCCGCCGCGCGGGCCGCCGGCGAGATCGCCATGAAGTACTATCGCGGCGGCTTCGAGGTCACGCTCAAGCCCGACCAGACGCCCGTGACCCAGGCCGACCGCGAGGGGGAGCAGGCCATCACGGCGATCCTCCGGCGCGCCTTCCCCGATCACGGCTTCCTGGGAGAGGAGTTCGGTCAGCAAGGGCCCACCGACCGGCGCTGGATCATCGATCCCATCGACGGGACCAGGAACTTCGTCCGCGGCATCCCCGTCTGGGCTGTCCTCATCGGGCTCGAGGAGCAGGGCGAGGTCACCACGGGCGTGGTGCTGAACCCGGCCAGCGGCGAGTGCTTCTGGGCGCGGAAGGGCGAGGGGGCCTTCTGCGACGGCGAGCGTCTCCGCGTCTCCGACCTCGACAGCCTGGAGGCGGCCACCGTGCTCCACTCCGACCTCAAGCTGCTCCGCGCGACGCCGTGCTGGGACGGCTTCGTCCGCCTGGTGGACGCGGCCTCCCGCACCCGCGGCTTCGGGGACTACTACGGCTATGGTCTCCTGGCCCAGGGACGAGCCGAGGTCTACGCCGAGGTCGATCTCAAGCCCTGGGACATCGCCGCCGTGAAGATCCTGGTGGAGGAGGCGGGCGGGCGGCTCACCGACTTCTCGGGATGCCCCACCATCTACGGCGGCAGCGTGCTCGCCAGCAACGGACGCTTGCACGACGCGGCCCTCCGCCTCCTCACCGGCCGCTGACCCCCGGCTCGACCGGCGCGTCCCGCCGTGGGCGTGGCCTCCGTCGGGTCAGCGCTGGGAGACGCCGAGGTACTGCGTCATGATCTCCTCGTTGCCGAGGATGCTGCGGCTGTTGCCCGAGAAGTGGATGCGCCCGTCATCGATGATGTGGTGCCAGTCCCCCACGTCCAGCGCCATGCGCGCGTTCTGCTCGGCCAGCAGCACCGTCACGCCTTCCCGCTTGATGCGGTGGAGGGTCTCCTGGATCGCGCGCACCACCAGCGGCGCCAGCCCCTCCGTGGGCTCGTCCATGAGGATGAGGCCGGTGCGCCCCAGCAGCGCGCGGGCGATGGCCAGCATCTGCAGCTCCCCACCTGACAGGGTCTGCCCCCGCTGGCGCCGCCGCTCGGCGAGCACCGGGAAGAGGGCGAAGACCTTCTCGATCTCGGCCCTGGGGTCGGGCACCTCGGCGCGGAGGAGCGCGAGGCGGAGGTTCTCCTCCACGGAGAGCGGTGGGAAGATGCCGCGCCCCTGCGGGACCAGCTTGATGCCCCGGCGGAAGATCTGCCAGGGGCGCAGGCCCGAGATGCGCGTCCCCCGGAAGGTGATGGCGCCGGAGCGGGGCGGGGTGAGGCCCATGATGGTCCGCATGGCGGTGGTCTTGCCCGCCCCGTTCCGTCCCAGGAGGCAGGTCACCGTGCCCTCGCCCACCGTGAGCCCGAGGTCGAAGAGGATGTGGCTCGGGCCATAGTAGGTGTTGACGCCCTCGAGGGCCAGCGCGGGGCCGGGACCCGGCGCCATCAGAGATCCCCCAGGTACACGCGGCGCACCTCGGGGTCGCGGGCCACCTCGGCCGGGGTGCCCTCCGCGATCTTCCGGCCGAAGGCCATGACGGCCACCCGGTGGGAGAGACCCATGACGAGGTCCATGTCGTGCTCGATGATGAGCACCGTGACCCGCCGCGCGATCTCCCCGATGAGCGTCATGGTGCGGCCCGTCTCCACGGCCGACATGCCGGAGGTGGGCTCGTCGAGCAGCAGCAGCTCGGGCCCCGTCGCCAGCGTCATCGCGATCTCCAGGTGGCGCTGGTCGCCGTGGGAGAGCGTCTGCGCGAGCCGGTCTCGCAGCGCGCTGAGCCCCACCTGGGCCAGCGCGGCCTCGGCCCGGTCGGCCGCCCCGGCGAGACGCTCGGCGGGGCGCCAGGGGGAGAGGGCGCCGGGCTCGTGGGCCTGGGCGGCGAGCCGCACGTTCTCCCGCACGCTGAGCGCGGGGAAGACATTCGTGATCTGGAACGAGCGCGCCAGGCCCAGCCGCGCGATGGCGTCGGGGGTCAGCCCCGTGATGGGCCGCTCCTTGAAGAGGATGCGTCCGGCGTCCAGGGGGAGCCGGCCCGTGATCAGGTTGAACAGGGTCGTCTTGCCGGCGCCGTTGGGCCCGATCACCGAGGTGATGCGCCCCGCCTCGACGGTGAGCTCGAGGTCCTCGATGACCTGGAGGCTCCCGAAGGCCTTACGGAGCCCGCTGAGTCTCAGCAGAGCCACGGAGGGCCCCCAGGCGCCGCGCGATGCCGGCGAAGCCGGTCGGCGAGAAGAGCACGCAGGCCGCGTAGATCAGCCCCATGACGAGGAGCCAGCGCTCCGCGAGCCAGGAGGAGAGGAAGTCCCCCAGCACGATGACGAAGGCGGCGCCCGCCATGGGCCCTACCAGCGTGCCCATGCCGCCGAGCAGCGCCATGAGCAGCACCTCGCCCGACACGCTCCAGTGGTAGAGCGTTGGGGCGACGAAGCTCTGGAAGGAAGCCAGCAGGGCCCCGCCCACCCCGGCGAAGACGCCGGAGATCAGGAAGGCGCGGCGGAGGCAGCGGGTGACGTCGTAGCCGAGGAAGCGGGCGCGCTCCTCGTTCTCGCGGATGCCGACCAGCACGCGCCCGAAGGCGGAGGCCGCGATCCGGCGTGCCACGAGGAACGCCGCCGCGGCCATGGCGAGCGCGAAGTAGTAGAAGACGCTGCGGCGGTCGAGGTCCAATGGCAGCCGGCCCGTCAGCCAGAGGGACGGGGGCGGGATGCCGGGCAGGCCGTTGGCCGCCCCCGCCCACTCCCAGGAGTTCACCGCGTGGTAGGCGAACTGGGCGAAGGCGAATGTGAGGAAGACGAAGTAGATCTCCCGCGCCCGGATGGAGAGGAAGCCCACGATGAGGGCGAGGAGGGCGCTCACCGCGATGGCCACGGCCAGCGCCACCCACACGGAGGTCGTGACGTGCTTGAGCGTGAGCGCGGCGGCGTAGGCGCCTGAGCCGAAGAACATCGCGTGGCCGAAGGAGATCAAACCGCCGTAGCCCGCCAGGAGATCGAAGCCGAGCAGGAGGATCACGAAGGCCAGGACGCGGATCGCCAGCGAGAGGTAGAAGTCCGAGTAGAGCGTGCCCGCCCCGAGCGGGAGTGCCAGGAGGGCCAGCAGCACGCCGGCCGCGGCGAGCCGGGCGGTCACGCGTCCCTCACGAGCCCCTCCGGGCGCCAGAGAAGGATCGCGGCCATGACGATCCAGACGATGAACTTGGCGAGACCCGGCAGGAGCTGGGCGCCGAAGGACTCCGCCGTGCCGAGGATCAGCGAGCCGATGACGGCGCCGCGGAAGCTGCCGAGCCCGCCGATGACCACGACGATGAGGGCGCTCGTGATGAGATCGAGATCCATCTCGGGGTTCACGTTGCGCATGGCGCCCATGACGACGCCCGCTACGGCGGCGAGCCCCGCGCCCACGGCGAAGACGCCGCTGACCAGCGCGCGCGTGTTGATGCCGAAGGCCTCGACCATCTCCATGTTGTGCAGCCCCGCCCGGAGCACGGCCCCCCAGACGGAGCGCTCGATGAAGAGCCAGAGCGCCGCGGCCAGACAGACGCTGAAGACGAGCACGAAGAGGCGGAAGGTCGGGTAGGCGATGCCGAGGATCGAGACGAACCCACGCAGGTAGGGGGGCGTCGAGATGGACACCGTGTCCCCGCCCCAGAGCATGAGCACGAGGTTGGAGAAGACGAGGCTCAGCGCGAAGGTGAGGAAGAGCTGGTAGAGGGGATTGAGCCCGTAGAGGGGGCGCAGCGTGAAGCGCTCCATCAGCATCGCGCCGGCCGTCACCACGAGCGGCGCCACCGCGAGGGCGGCCCAGAAGGAGCCGGTGACCATCACCAGCGAGTAGCCGACGTAGGCCCCCAGCATGCAGAAGGAGCCGTGGGAGAAGTTGACGACGCCGACGACCCCGAAGATGAGCGACAGCCCCGACGAGATGAGGATCAGCGCCGAGGCGATCGTGAGGCCGTAGAGGAAGTTGGTGAGGAGGACCTCGGGGGAGGCCACGCAGGCCCGCCCGGCCCTACAGCTTGCAGGCGCCTCCGGGCCCCGAGGCGTCCCATGGGGTCCCCATGGCGCCGAGGTTCTTGATCGGGATGGACCGGTACTCGTTGCCGACCTTCTGGATCTGGCGGATGTTCAGCGGGTGCTTGATCACGTGGTTGGGGCCGAAGGAGCACTCGCCCCGCGGTCCCACCCACCGGCGCTTGCCGATGGCGTCGATCATCTTCTCGTTGTCGGGGACCCCGCCGGCCGCATCCAGCCCGTGCACGATGCAGGTACCCACGTCGTGGCCGATGGCGTGGGCGTCATCCACCAGCTCCTCCGGGGCGAACTTCTTGAAGTCGGCGACGAAGTCCTGGTTCTCCTTGTGGGTCAGCCAGTGCGAGTAGTGGATGATGTCGTAGTGCCCGACTCCCGCCTCGCCCATCGCCCGGGCCTGGACGTCGGAGAAGCCGCCGATGGTCTGCACCATGACGATCCCGTCGCGCTTGAGGCCGAACTCGTCGAACTGCTTGGCGAGCGCCACGAGGTCGCTGCCGCCGACGAAGCCGGTGACGACCTTGGGCCGGGGGCTGGCGTTCTTGATCTGGGCGATGTACGGGGCGAACTCGCTGTTGCCCAGCGGGGGGAAGGTCGTGCCGACGATGCGCCCGCCGCCCTTCTTGATGCCCTCGTCCATCCAGCGGACGATGTCCCGGCCGGTGATGTAGTCCGAGCCGATCAGGAAGACGTCCTTCCCGAGCGTCTCGAGGACCCACGGCACCACCGGCGCGCTCACGCTCCAGATCGTGTGGCCCACCATGAACGTGTAACGGCTGCAGTTCTCGCCGGCGATCTTCACGTTGCCGCCGTAGACGAGGAGCATGAGCTTCTTCTTGGTCTTGCAGTACTCCGAGACGGCGAGCCCCTCGTGCCCCGCCACCGGGCCCACCAGGACGTCCACGCCCTCCCGTTCCACCAGCCGCTGGGCCTTCTGGACGGCCACGTCCGGCTTGACCTGGCTGTCCTCGATGAAGAACTTCACGCGGTCGCGGTACTTCGACTTCTCGAAGGCAAGGCGAATGGCCAGCTCGCTGCGCTTGCCCACCACGGAGAACACGCCGGAATAGGCCGACACGATGCCGACCTTGATCGGGCGGCTCTGGGCGCGGGCCACGTTGACGGACGCGGGGAAGGGCCCGGCCAGGGCAGCGGCCGCGGTGGCACCGGAGGCGGTCTTGAGGAAGGCGCGGCGGGTGACGGGAGAGGGCTGGCTCTCGGCCTTCTTGCTCATGGGGCGTGCCTCCTCGAGTGGCGACGGTGTGGGTGAAGGGCGTCGCTATCCTAGAGGCAGGCCCGCCGGCGAGTCAAGGGTAGACCGCCCGCTCCCCTCCGGGGAGCCGGGGAGCGGGCGGGGCCGGGCTGAGCGTCTAGCGGTGCCCTTCGGCGAAGCCGTCGGAGGCCTTGAGGCGCTCCTCGGTGCCGGGGATGTACTTGTGCTCGTACTCCTGGAAGAGCGCGACGCGGGACATGACGTGGTGGCTCTCCGTGGGATGGCCGGCCTTGAGGCGCTCCAGCGTCCACTGGGCCTGCTCCTCGTTCTTGACCAGCTCGTGCATGTGGTTCCACACCGAGTACATGGCGGCGTGAGCGCCGTAGAGCGTGATGAAGATGAACTTGTAGCCGAGCTCCCCCAGCTCCCGGAAGGTCAGCGGGTCGGGGTCCCGGTGCCAGCGGAAGGAAGAGGAGTAGTTGAAGGACAGCGGGAGCTGTGGGTGGGTCTTCCGCATCGCGCGGGCGAACTCGATGGCAGGGCCCCGGTCGGAGCTGGACAGCTCGCACCACACCGAGTCCACGCCGGCATCGGCGTAGGCCCGGCCGCGCCAGATGGCCTCCTCCATGCTGCCGCCGACGGCGCCGAAGGCGTCGGTGCGGGCGATGATGACGAAGTCGCGGTCCAGCCGGTTGCGCTCGTCGAGGGCGGCCCTGTACTTGCCGAGGGCCTCCTCGCGGCCGAGGATGGTCTTGCCGGCGATGTGACCGCAGCGCTTGGGGAAGCGCTGGTCCTCGAGGTGGATGCCGGCGACGCCGGTCTTGACGAACTCGGCGACGGTGCGCATGGTGCTGAGCGCGTTGCCGTAGCCGTCATCGGCGTCGGCGATGATGGGCACCTCCACGGCCGAGGCCACCATGGAGGCGGTCTTGGCCACCTCGGTCATGGTGAGCAGGCCCATGTCGGGCCAGCCGTTCATCATGGCCACCGAGTAGCCGCTGAGATAGATGGACTTCATCCCCGCGCGCTCGGCGATCTGGGCGTCCAGCGGTGAGTAGATGCCGCCCGTGAACAGATACGGCTCGTCCTGCAGCAGCTCCCGGAAGACCTTCCCCTTGCTCTCCATGTCTTTCCCCTCGCTCGGGCTGTCGCCGCCGGCGCGATCCGTGTGGTCCGCCCGGCGACGGTGGGTGGTGGTGGTGTGGATCGGGTTCCCGTGGGATGAGTCTGCCGACTCATGCGAGGTAGGCCAAACGCAACATTTCTATCGCCCTGATAAAGTAAGTTTATAGTCAGTGGCCAAGTCGTATGCCTGGCTGATGCTATAATTCTCGTGTATCGACGTAAATATCCGCATCAAGGAAGTGAATCGGACGTGGAGATCGGGCAGATCGAGGCGTTCCTGGCGGTGGGGACCTACGGCGGCTTCCGCCGGGCGGCCGAGGCGCTCAACATCAGCCAGCCTGCCGTGAGCGCGCGCATCAAGGCCCTCGAGGACTCCCTGCGCGTGGCACTCTTCGAGCGCGGCCGCGGCGGGCTGGCCCTGTCCGCCGCGGGCCGTGCCTTCAAGCCCCACGCAGAGCAGCTCCTGCGCGCGGCCGCGCTGGCGCGCCAGGCCGTCCACGACCTCCGCCAGGGCAGCGCCGGCACGCTCCAGATCGCCGCTGCGCTCTCCATCTGCACCTACCTCCTCCCCGACGTCCTCCACCGCTTCCAGGCCGGGCATCCCGCCGTGATGATCACCGTGCGCTCCGGGCACTCGAAGGAGGTGCTGGAGATGGTGCTCCGGGGAGAGGCGGAGCTGGGCGTCGCCCGCTCCCTCCATCATCCGGGGGTGGAGACCGTGAGCCTCCGGGAGGATCCGCTCACCCTGGTGGGGCGCGCCGCCTCCTGGCCGCCGCGGTCACGGCGGGCCGCGCTCGAGGAGATCGCTGACCGTCCGCTCATCTTCTTCGACCGCGGCTCCAGCGACTGGACGCTGAGCCACGGGCTCTTCCGCCGTGCGGGCCTCGTCCCCAACGTGGTGCTCGAGGTGGAGACCATCGAGACGGCAAAGCGGATGGTGGACCGGGGGATGGGGCTCGCCTTCCTCCCGCTCCTGGCGGTGGCGCAGGAGATCCGTCAGCGGCGCCTGGTGTCCATCGAGATCTCGGACGCCGAGCCCATCGCCCGGAGCCTGGATGTGATCCACCCCCGCCAGCGGCCGCTGGGCCCGGAGGCGCTGGCGCTGCTCACCACGCTGCGCGAGGCCGTCACCGACTTGACGAAGCCCGCCGCGCGGCCCCAGACGCCCGCCCGGGTGCGGCCGCGGTAGGGCGCGGGCTCAGCCCTCGCGCGAAGCCCCCTGCACCCCCCGCAGCCGCGGATCCAGGAGGTCGCGGAGCCCGTCCCCGAAGAGGTTGAGCCCCAGGATGCCCGCCATGATGGCCGCGCCCGGGAACACGATCAGCCACGGCGCCTGCTGCAGGTACAGTCGCCCCTCCGCCAGCACGTTGCCCCTCGACGGGATCTGGGG
>JACOVB010000438.1 GCA_016177555.1 Candidatus Rokuibacteriota bacterium | reverse complement strand
GCCCTACAACGACAGGCTGGAGCTCAGCACCATCCCGAGCCGCGAGGACATCGCCGCCGCCGTCCGCAGCCTGATGCGTTGAAGGGGCGCGCCGGCAGGCTGCCGAAGAACCCCGCACGCGAGGCGTACTTTCCGTACGTTGAGCGTGCGGCCGAGGGCGCCAACGAAGCAGATGGGCCTTTTTCAGCGCCCTGCTACGGGTAGAGGCCCCGGATGCGGTGCCCCTCGGCCACGCGGCTGACGCCCTCCATGAGGGCGGCGGTGCGGAGGTCCACCCCTTCCTTCTGGCCGAGGGCCCACACGCGGTTGAAGGCCCGCGCCATGATCTCCTGCAGCCTCGAGGTGATCTCGCTCTCCTTCCAGAAGTAGTACTGCAGCCCCTGCACCCACTCGAAGTACGAGACGACGACGCCGCCGGCATTGGCAAGGACGTCGGGGATGACGGTGACCCCGCGCTCCCGCAAGACCACGTCGGCCTCGGGAGTGGTGGGGCCGTTGGCCCCTTCGACGACGACGCTGGCCTTGACACGCTCGGCATTGCCCGCGTGGATCTGGCTGCCGACGGCGGCCGGGATGAGGATGTCGCAGGGCTGCTCGAGGAGATCGGCGTTCGTGAGCGGATCGGCGCCGGCGAACCCCACCACGCTGCCGGTCTCGGCCACATGGGCCTCGAGCTGGCGGATGTCGAGCCCGTCCGGGTTCCAGACGCCGGCGCGGAAGTCGCTGACCCCGGTGACGACCGCCCCGTCGCGCCACAGGAGGCGCGCGGCGACGCCGCCCACGTTGCCGAAGCCCTGGACGACGACCTTGCGCCCCCTGAGCTCGTGGCCCAGGTGGCGCGCCGCCTGGTAGAGCACGTACACGATGCCGCGCCCCGTGGCCTCCCGGCGGCCGGCCGAGCCGCCGACGATGAGGGGCTTTCCCGTGACGACGCCGGGGACGCTCTTGCCCTGGGTCATCGAGTAGGTGTCCATCATCCACGCCATGGTCTGCTCGTCGGTGCCGAGGTCGGGAGCGGGGATGTCATGGTCCGGGCCGATCAGGAGGATGATCTCGGCCGTGTAGCGGCGGGTCAGGTGCTCGAGCTCCCGAGGCGACATCCCCCGCGGGTTGCACCGCACGCCGCCCTTGGCTCCTCCATAGGGCAGCCCCATGAGCGCGCACTTCCAGGTCATCAGCATGGCCAGCGCCGTGACCTCGCCCAGGTTGACGTCCTCGTGGTAGCGCAGGCCCCCCTTGGTGGGACCCAGCACGGTCGAGTGATGGACGCGGTAGCCGATGAACACCCGGGTGTGGCCGGCGTCCATCCGGATGGGGACGGAGACGACCAGCGCTCGGCGCGGGTACCGGAGGCGCTCGTGGATGTCGGGGTCGAGGTTGAGCCGGGCCGCGACCCTGTCCAGCTGGGCGAGCGCTGTACGGTGAAGCTCGGAATCGAACTCTCGATTGTCGTTCATGCAGTCCCGTCCTTGTTCCAGGATACCCCGGATGGGCGGCCCAGGCGAAAGCGTCGGCGGCGGCGGAGCCGGAAGACGGCGAGCGAGCGGCCCATGAGGGGGAAGGCATCCCCGGCCCGGAAGGTCCGGTGCCGCGGGCCCAGCTCCCAGGCGCGCGTGTCGAGCGTGAGTTCCCACCGCATGCGTGCCCGGTGGGCCGGGAGCACGAACGCAATCTCCTCGTGATGGGCGTTGAGGAGCACGAGGAAGGAGTCGCCGGCGACGGGCTCGCCCATGTCGTCCACCTCCTCGATGGCCTAGCCTGCGAGCCGAAGGCCCAGGCAGCGGGAGAGCCCGTTGCTCCACTCCTCCTCGGTCATCTCCTTGCCGTCGGGCCGGAACCAGGACAGGTCCTTCACCTCCGAGCCGTGGATGCGCCGGCCCTGGAAGAACATCCGGCGGTGGAACACCGGATGGGTGAGCCTGAGCCGGATCAGCCGGCGCGTGAACTCGAGCTGGCGGAGGGCCTGGCCACGGAGCGGCCAGGGGAACCACGACATCTCGGTGTCCTGGCAATAGGCGTTGTTGTTGCCGCCCTGGCTCCTGCCGATCTCATCCCCGCCGGACAGCATCGGGATGCCCTGGGAGAGGAAGAGCGTTGCCAGGACGTTCCGCACCTGGCGCTGGCGCAGGGCCAGGACCTCGGCGTCGTCGGTCGGGCCCTCGACGCCGCAGTTCCAGGAAAGATTGTCGTCGGTGCCGTCGCGGTTGTCCTCGCCGTTGGCCTCGTTGTGCTTGCTGTTGTAGGCGACCAGATCGGCCAGCGTGAAGCCGTCGTGCGCCGTGACGAAGTTGACGCTGGCAGAGGGGCGCCGGCCGCCCCGCTCGTAGAGGTCGCTCGACCCGGTGAGGCGGTAGCCGAGCTCGGCCACCTGGCCCCAGTCGCCCTTCCAGTAGCGCCGGATCGTGTCGCGGTACTTGCCGTTCCACTCGGCCCACCCGGCGGGGAAGTTCCCCACCTGATAGCCGCCCTCGCCGAGGTCCCACGGCTCGGCGATGAGCTTCACCTGCGAGATCACGGGGTCCTGGTGGATGACGTCGAAGAACGCGGACAGGCGATCCACGTCGTGCAGCTGCCGCGCCAGCGCCGAGGCGAGGTCGAAGCGGAAGCCGTCCACGTGCATCTCGAGCACCCAGTAGCGGAGGCTGTCCATGATGAGCTGGAGCGTCCGCGGGTGGGTCATGTCCAGCGTGTTGCCGCAGCCGGTGTAGTCCACGTACTCGCCGCGGTCGTCGGGGCGGAGCCGGTAATAGGCGGCGTTGTCGATGCCGCGGAAACAGAGCGTCGGTCCCAGCCGGTTGCCCTCGGCCGTGTGGTTGTAGACCACATCCAGGATGACCTCGATCCCCGCCAGGTGGAGCCTCTTCACCATGCTCTTGAACTCGGCCACCTGCTCGCCGCGACCCTGCCCGCCGCTCGCGAAGCGGGCGTCGGGGGCGAAGTAGCCGATGGAGTTGTACCCCCAGTAGTTGGTGAGCCCGCGGCTGACGAGCGCGCGCTCGGGGACCGAGTGGTGCACCGGCAGGAGCTCCACCGCCGTGACGCCGAGGTGGGAGAGATAGTCCACCACCGCCGGCGAGGCGAGCCCAGCGTATGTTCCGCGCAGCGCCGGGGGCACCTCGGGGTGACGCGCGGTGAGTCCCTTGACGTGCACCTCGTAGATGACGGTCCTGTGCCACGGTGTCCGCGGCCGGCGGTCGCCGTCCCAGGAGAAGGCCGGATCCACCACGACGCTCTTCGGCACGCAGGGCGCGCTGTCCCGGTCGCCGGCGGCGAGATCGCCCCCCGCATTGCCCGCGCGGAAGCCGAGGAGCGCATCGTCCCACACGAGCGGGCCCGCCAGCGCCCGCGCGTAGGGATCGATCAGGAGCTTGGCGGAGTTGAATCGGTGCCCGGCCCTGGGCGCGTACGGGCCGTGGACGCGGTAGCCGTAGAGGAGCCCGGGCCGCGCCTCGGGGAGGTACACGTGCCAGACCTGATCGGTGCGCTCCGGGACGGCGATCCGCCGTGTCTCGCGATCCGGCGACGCAGGATCGAAGAGGCAGAGATCCACCGATGTGGCGTGCTCGCTGAAGAGGGCGAAGTTGACGCCCGCGCCGTCCCACGTGGCGCCGAGCGGGTAGGGCGCCCCGGGCCGCGTCCGGAGGGCGGCGGGCGGGACGGAGCTCACGGGCCCGTGTAGCGGAGCAGGAGGCCTCCGAGCGGGGGGAGCGTGAGGAGCACCGAGTGGGGCTGGCCGTGCCAGGGGACGGGCTCGCTCCGCAACCCGCCCCCGTTGCCTACGTCGCTGCCGCCGTAGAGCGCGCTGTCCGTGTTGACGACTTCCGCCCACCAGCCGGCGCGCGGGACCCCCACGCGGTAACCACGGCGCGGGACGGGCGTGAAGTTGCACAGGCAGAGCACGAGGCTCCGCGGATCGCGCCCGAAGCGGACGAAGGAGACAACGCTCTGCTCCGAGTCGCTGCAGTCCATCCAGCGGAAGCCCTCGGGCTCGGCATCCAGCTCGTGCAGCGCCGGCTCCGCGCGGTAGAGGCGGTTGAGGTCCGCGACGAGCCGCTTCACTCCCTGGTGGTGCGGCCCGGCCTCCAGCAGGTGCCAGTCGAGGCTCCGCTCGTGGTCCCACTCGTCGGACTGGGCAAGCTCGCCGCCCATGAACAGGAGCTTCTTGCCGGGGTAGCCCCACATGAAGGCGTAGAGCAGGCGCAGGTTGGCGAAGCGCTGCCACTCGTCGCCCGGCATCTTCCGGAGGAGCGACCCCTTGCCGTACACCACCTCGTCGTGGGAGAGCGGCAGGAGGAAGTTCTCGGTCCAGGCATAGAGCATCCCGAAGGTGAGCTGGTTGTGGTGGTACTTGCGGTGGATGGGCTCGTGGCGCATGTACTCCAGCACGTCGTGCATCCAGCCCATGTTCCACTTGAGCCCGAAGCCGAGGCCGCCGAGGTAGGTCGGCCGCGAGACCCTGGGCCACGCCGTGGACTCCTCGGCGATCATGAGGACGTCGGGGTGCTCGAGGTAGACG
>JACOVB010000404.1 GCA_016177555.1 Candidatus Rokuibacteriota bacterium | reverse complement strand
GCCTCGGGCTCGACTACCCGGATCGCTACAAGGAGCGCATCGGCCGCGTCACCGCGGCGGACGTGCAGCGCGTCGCGGCGCGCTACCTGGACCCGGCGCAGTTCTCGGTGATCACGGTGCGGGGCAAGACCAACTAGCAGGCCGCTGAAAAAGGCCCATCTGCTTCGTTGGCGCCCTCGGCCGCACGCTCAACGTACAGGAAGTACGCCTCGCGTTCGGCCGTCGGGCGCCGCCTCGCATCTGGGCCTTTTTGAGCGGCCTGCGGGTTCTTCAGCATCCTGCTAGGCCCGGGTCCGGGTCACCGGAGGGGCCAGGTGCGGTAGGGGCCGTAGGGCCAGAGAGGGCCGTGGGGCCAGTAGGGCCAGTCGTAGAAGCCGGGTGGGTAGACGGGAACGATGTGCGTTGCGGCCACGTCCCGCGGCCAGAGCCGGATGCGCTCGGCCGCGATGACCGGGTAACGGTACGGCAATTCGCCGATCGGGCGCTCCACCTCGGCCGTGACCGTCCCCAGGACGGTGATGCGGCGCCCCGGCGCGTAGACGGCCGGATCGAGGAAGTCGGCGGTCTTCACGAGGAAGCGTCCCTCCGAGCGGTCGCTCCGCTCGGGAGAGTCGTCCGGGCGCAGGCGGCGGGCCAGCACCTCGATCTCGGTCTCGCCCACCCGGGGGCGGGTGGCGAGGATCTCGCCGCCGAGGATGACGCGCGCGTTGACGTGGGCCGCCGGCGCCTGGCGCAGCTCGGCGACGGTGAGCGTGCGATTCACCGAGATCACGATCTCGTCGGGGAACGCGGAGACGCACCCGGCGAGGAGCAGGCTCGCGAAAAGGGCTCGAGCGCCACGCATGTTCCTACCGTACCCCCCTTGGCGTCCGGGAGCAACGCAAGGGCGAGCGGACATGCGGATCCGCCGAGCGGAGGGAGGCGGGTCGTCCTCGGCGCGCTGCCCCACCGGGTCAAATGATGCGTCGCGGCATCATGTTACAATGACGCCGGCGTGAGCGGGATCATGCGGCGCGTGTGGATGCTTGTCGTTGTCGGAGTCACGCTGTGGCCTGCCACGGGCCAGCCCGCGGCGGCGGCCTCCTTCGCCTTGACGGAGCGGGAGCAGCAGGAGGCCATTCGTCTCGGCCGGAAGAGCGTCGTCCAGGAGCAGATCGGCGGCGAGTGGACGAGCGACAACGGCTCGGGCGAGACGCTGACCGTCGTGACGCCGTTCCATCGGCTCGCATTGGCGGCGCGCAATGCCGCCTTCAAGAAGGAACCGCTCAAGCCGAGGGAGATCCGTGCGGTCCTCAAGGAAACCACGCGGAAGCTCACCGTGTGGGTCACGCTGCGCGGAGCCAAGTCCGACTTCGCGCGCTTCTTCGAACCGGCGCTGCGCGACGGCAAGGCCGAGATCAAGCCGAGCTTCGTGCAGAACGAGCGGACGGCCCTCCGCGGGGAGGACGGGCGGTACGCCGCCCGCTGCCTCTACGTGTTCGACGCCGAGACGCTGAACCCGAAGGGGCGGTTCACGCTGATCGTGCGTGATCCGGACGAGAAAGAGGTCTCGAAGTTCACGCTGGATCTCTCAGCCATGCGGTAAGGACCAGAACAGGAGAGCGCACATGAAAGCGATTCGCATCCATACACCCGGCGGGCCCGAGGTGATGAAGCTCGAGGATGTCGCGGAGCCCACCCCCGGCGCAGGGCAGGCGGTTGTCAAGCTCGAGGCGGCCGGGCTCAACTACATCGACGTCTATTTCCGCACCGGCGCCTCCAAGGCATCCCTGCCGCTCACTCCCGGTTTCGAGGGCGCGGGCACCGTCACCTCCGTGGGGCCCGGCGTCACCGACGTCACGGTCGGCGATCGGGTGGCCTACACGGGGATCCTGGGCTCCTACGCCCAGATGAACGTCTGCCCCGCCGATCGCCTCGTGAAGCTCCCCGACGGGCTGTCCTTCCGCGACGGCGCCGCCGCGATGCTCCAGGGGATGACGGCCCACTACCTCGTGGGGTCCACGTATCCCGTCGACAAGGGCGACACCTGCCTCGTGCACGCGACGGCGGGCGGCATGGGGCTCCTCCTCTGCCAGATGGCCAAGATGCGCGGCGCGACCGTGATCGGGACGGTGTCCACGGAGGAGAAGGCCGCGCTGGCGCGGGCGGCGGGGGCGGACCACGTCATCCTCTACGCCTCTCAGGACTTCGTGGCCGAGGTGAAGCGCATCACCGGCGGCCGCGGCGTGGACGTGGTCTACGACGGCGTGGGGGCCACGACCTTCAGCGGGAGCCTGGACTGCTTGAGACCCCGCGGCATGATGGTGCTGTTCGGGGCGGCGAGCGGACCCGTGCCGCCGCTCGATCTCCAGCTCCTCAATGTCAAAGGATCGCTCTTCGTGACGCGCCCGAGCCTCAACCATCACATCGCCGCGCGCGGGGAATTGCTTCAGCGCGCCGGGGACGTGCTCGGCTGGATCCGCGACGGCAAGATCAAGCTGCGCGTGGAGATCACGTTCCCGCTGGCGCAGGCCGCCGACGCCCATCGCGCCCTCGAGAGCCGCAAGACCACAGGAAAGGTCCTGCTGCTGCCATGACGGCCACGCGCGTCGAGGGCTCGACCGTCGGGCCCGGAGGCGCCTCGACGGCAAACCCCACCGTCCTGCTGATCCCGTGACCGTGGAGCGGGGCGAGACATGAACATCGCGCGGACTCTCGAGCGGTCGGCATTCCACCACCCCGAGCGGACGGCGCTCATCTTCAAGGACCAGCGCTGGACCTACCGGCAGCTTGATTGCGCCGCCTCCTCGCTGGCCTCGGGGCTCGCCGGCCTCGGCCTGACGCCGGGGGAGCGCATCGGGCTCCACCTGCCGAACTGGCCCGAATTCGTGCTGACCTACTTCGCCGCCAGCAAGATCGGCCTCGTCCCCATCTCGCTGAACGTGGTCTACAGGCCGGACGAGCTCGGCTACATCATCAACGACGGGGCGGCCGCCGCGGTGGTCACGGCCGAGCCCGTGGCCGCGAGCCTCCCGCCGCGGCGCGACCTGCCGTCGGTGCGGTCCATGATCCGGGTGGGCGGGGCG
>JACOVB010000410.1 GCA_016177555.1 Candidatus Rokuibacteriota bacterium | reverse complement strand
GTCGTCGCGCTCCTCAAGGACTCGCGCGGCGACATCACGTTCAGCCTGCCGCTGGACGGGTCGCTGAGCGACCGGAAGTTCAACTGGGGCGAGGCGATCTGGGCGGGCATCAAGCAGGTGATCGGCAAGGTCCTGCTCTCCCCGTTCAGCGCTATCGGCCGCCTGTTTCGCGGCGGTGACACCGACAAGGCAGAGAGCCTCGATGTCAACCCGGTGAAGTTCCCGGCGGGCAGCGCCGTGGTGGCACCCGAGATGGAGACGCACCTCACGCGCGTCGCCGACTTCCTCCGCCGTTCCCCCTACGTGAAGCTGGCGCTCAGTCCCATCGTGACGGCCGAGGATGCGGAGAGCCTCAAGACCCAGGAGCTGACGGCGCGGATCCAGAAGCTCCAGGGCGAGCGCAAGCTCGCCGACTTCGCGGCGGCAGTCGCCGTGTACGTCAAGGAGCAGAAGATCGAGGGGCCGCCGCCCGGGACGCCCGAGGAGCGGCTCGCCGTGCTGCGCCGGCGGGAGCCGGTGCCGGAGCCGCGGGTCAAGGAGCTTCTCGAGCGGCGCCTCGGCGCCACGCGCGACGTTCTCACGCGCGTCGAGGGAATCCCCGCCGAGCGGCTCAAGCCGGCCGTTCCGCAACGGCAGCTCGACAAGCCCGGGGAGGGCCGGGTGGAGTTCGCCGTCGTCGAGGAGTAGCGGCGGCGGGCTCGCGGGCGCTCTGCTATAATGCCGCTCGACAGCAGCTCCAGCCCAGGAGGTACGCCGTGGCACACTATGTGATGCTGAGCACGCTGAGCGAGTCCGGGCGGAAGGTCTTGCGCGAGCGGCCGGGGTGGATCCGCAAGGTGAACCGGGAGCTGGAGTCGAAGGGCGCCAAGGTCCGCGCCCAGTACGCGGTGCTGGGGCCCTACGACTTCGTGACCATTCTCGAGGCCCCCGACAATGAGACGATCTCCTCCATCTCCATCGAGATGGGCGCGCGCGGCTCGGTACAGATAATGACCATGCCCGCGATCCCGCTGGACACCTTCATCAGCCGGCTCGAGGCCCACGGGCGGCCCAGGGCGCGACGCAGGAGGGCACGCTAGCCCACCCATGAGAGTCCTCGCGCTCCTCCCCGACAGGTGCACCGGCTGTCTCCGGTGCGAGCTCGCCTGCTCCTACGTGCAGACCGGCAGCTTCCAGCCGGCGAAATCCGTGATCCGCGTCTCGCCCTTCGAGGGCTACACCTCCTATGCCCCGTACACGTGCACCCAGTGCGCCGAGGGCTGGTGCATGACCGCCTGCCCCGTGGGGGCCATCCGGATCAACGCGGCGGGCGCGAAGGATGTGCTCGACGACCGGTGCGTGGGCTGCAAGCTCTGCACCGTCGCCTGCCCCTACGGCACCATGTTCTACGACGCCGACACCCACAAGGCCTACAAGTGCAACCTCTGCGACGGCGCGCCTGCCTGCGCCGAGGCGTGCCCCACCCAGGCCATCGTCTACCGCGAGGGGGAGCCCGCCGACTGGCTCGGGGACTTCGCCGCCGAGCGAACAGCGCGCCTGCTGGCCCAGGAGGTGGAGTGATGCCCACCCGTCATCTGATCATCGGCGGCGGCACGGCCGGGCTCAACGCCATCCGGACCATCCGGGAAGAGGACGGAGGGGCGTCCGAGATCACGCTCGTCTCCGCCGAGCGGCCGTACTCGCGCATGGTCCTGCCGTACTACCTCGGCCAGAGCATTGCCGAATCCCATGTCTTCACCGCGACGCCGGCCTCGCTGGCGGCCTGGAAGGTCAAGACGCTGATCGGACGGCGCGCCGCGGCGCTAGACCCGGAGGCCAACGCTCTGACGCTGGACGACGGGACCCGGGTCGAGTACGACGATTGCCTGATCGCCACGGGCTCGCGCGCGGCGCGGCCGCCGATCCCCGGCGCCGACGGCCCGGGGTTGCACTCCTTCTGGACGCTCGAGGAGGCGCGCGCCGTCATCGCCGCCGTCACGCCCGGCCGTCGCGTCGTCATGGTGGGCGCCGGCTTCATCTCCTTCACCATCCTCAACGCCATCCTCTCCCGCGGCGCCCGACTGACCATCGTCGAGGTCGCCCCGCGCATCCTTCCGAGGATGGTCGATGCCGGTTGCGCCGAGCTCGTGGCGGGGTGGCTCACGCGGCACGGCGTCGCGATCCGGACGGGCGTCACGGTCACCCGTATCGAGGAGCGCCGCGGCACGCGCATCCTCCACGTGAAGAAGGGGGAGGCGCTCCCGGCCGACGTGGTGATCATGGCCACGGGCATCCGGACGAATCTCGAGTGGCTCCGGGACTCCGGCATGGACATGGCCGAGAGCGGGCAGGGGGGGATCCTGGTGGACGATCACCTGCGCTCGAGCATCCGCAACGTGTATGCGGCAGGCGATGTGGCGCGCGGCCGTAACCTGATCACCGGCGCCGCCGAGGTGCACGCCATCGAGCCCACGGCTCAGGAGCACGGGCGGGTGGTGGGGGCCAACATGGCGGGCCGCGACGTGGCCTACCGCGGCAGCCTCCTCATGAACATCGTGGAGGTCTGCGACCTGGACATCGCGTCCTTCGGCCAGTGGGACGACGCCGCGGCCGAGGTGTACACGGCCGTCCGACCCGATCGCTCGCAGTACCGCAAGCTGCTCTTTCACGGCGGCCGGCTCACCGGCGCCATGATTTGCGGGCCCGCCAAGGACATCTGGACGACCAACGACGTGGGGATCCTCAAGGGGCTGGTCCAGTCCGGGGTGGATCTCTCGGCCTGGAAGTCCCATCTCGAGCGGAACCCCTTCGACATCAAGCCGGCCTTCATGGCCGCGCGCACGCCGGGGCGGCTCTTGCCGCAGACCGTGCTGGGCCGGCCCTCCAGCTCACCCGACCTCCCCCAATCGGTGAACGCATGAGCCCGACAGCGACCGCCAAGCCTTCCTCGTCCACGTCTCGGCCCGCCCCGCCGCTCCCGGGTGGCTACGCGGGGAAGCTCCTGCGTGTCAATCTCTCCACGGGGAAGGTGTGGACCCAACCGTGGAGCCCCGGTGAGATGCGCGAGTACCTGGGAGGCGTCGGCCTCGGCGCGAAGATCCTCTACGACGAGGTGGGCCCCAAGATCCACTGGGACCACCCGGAGAACCGCCTCATCATGGCCACGGGTCCGCTGGCGGGACTGCCCGTCTGGGGCACCGGCGGGCTCAGCGTGATCACGCGGGGGGCGCTGACCGGCGGCGCCACCTCGACCCAGGCCAACGGCTTCTTCGGGGCGGCGCTGAAGTTCTCGGGCTACGACGCCATCGTGATCCAGGGGCAGGCGAAGAAGCTCTCCTACCTCTACATCAACGACGACGCCGTCGAGGTCCGCGACGCCGCCCACCTCAAGGGCAAGGATACCTGGGAGACGCAGCAGGCGCTGGAGGCCGAGCATGGGCTCTCCGGCCACCGCCTGTCCGTCTACTCCGTCGGCCCCGCGGGCGAGAACCTCGTCCGCTTCGCGGCCATCCAGGGGGACTACGGGCACGTGGCCTCCAAGAACGGTTGCGGTGCGGTCATGGGCAAGAAGCGGCTCAAGGCCGTGTGCATCGTGCGCGGGACCAAGGCCCTCGCCGCCCACGACACGCGCGGACTGATCCAGGCCGCCGACGACATCGCCCACGACCTCAAGACCGATCCGTCGTCGGCCGTCCTCTACAACTGGGGCACGCTGTTCGGCGTGACGAACCTGTACAAACTCGGCGTACTCCCGATCAAGAACTACACGACCAATGTGACCACGGTGGACATGGCCGAGTGGGAGCCCGCCAAGCTCCGCCACGGGTTCGACCACCGGGGGCACCAGTGCAGCGCCTGCGGCATGCACCACTGCCATATCCAGGTGATCCGCAAGGGGCCGCATGCCGGCGAGCGCGTGGACGAGCCGGAGTACGAGGGGTGGTCGGGGGCGGGCTGGCAGCTCGGCGTCACCGACAGAGAGGCGATCTCCTGGCTCAACACGCGCGTCGACCGCGCCTGCGTCGACGTCAACGAGTTCGGCTGGGTGTGCGGCTGGGTGATGGAGTGCATGGACAAGGGCTACCTCACCGAGAAGCAGGTGGGCTTCACGCTCAGCTTCGGCGACGCCGAGGGGGCGTACCGCCTGCTCCAGATGATCTCCCACCGCGAGGGCTTCGGCGACATCCTGGCCGAGGGCGTCAAGCGGGCGGCGGAGAAGGTGGGGGGCGAGGCCGCCCGGTGCGCCGTCTACACCAGGAAGGGCGCCTCGCCGCGCGGACACGACCACCGCGGGCGCTGGGACGAGATGCTCGACACCTGCACCTCGTCCAACGGCACCATGGAGAGCGCGAACCCCACTCATCAGACGGAGATCGGACTGCCCGGGCGCATCAACCCCTTCGACGGCGAGCAGGTGGCTCGGCTCACGGGTGGCATCCTCGGCCGGCGTCACTTCGAGGATTCGCTCGGAGGGTGCTCCTTCACCTTCCGGACGCGAGTGGAGATGCTGGCGCGGGCGCTCTCGGCCGCCACGGGATGGAGCTACCGGCTGGAGGATGCCATGCGGCTGGGCCGGCGAACCGCGGCCATCCTGCGCGCCTTCAACCTGCGCTGCGGTATCGGCCCCGAGTCGGAGTATCCGTCCGAGCGCTACGGCTCGCGGCCCGTGGACGGTCCCGCCAAGGATCACCACGTCATGGACCAGTGGGAGCGGATGCTGGACGTCTGGTACGAGACGGTGGGCTACGACCGCAAGACCGGCAAGCCGAAGAAGGACACGCTCCACGCCCTCGGCCTCGACTGGCTCGCCAAAGACCTGTGGAGGAAATGATCTGCGAGGCGCAGCCGCAGGCGAGCCGAGCGGAGACGGAGATGGTTCCGAGCGGAGCGAGGCCGGAGTATTGACGGCCACCATCGAGGTCACGACCTGGGTGACCAGGTGCGTGGGCGGCGACGGGTCGGGTAGCCGGCTCTTCGAGGAGCCCGTGACTGCAGACGACACGCTCCGCACGCTGCTGAGGCGCTGGTCGGCCCGCTTCCCCGAGCTGGAGGCGGCATTATGGAACCCGGCGCGCACCGACCTCGGCGAGCACATCGAGGTGGTCGTGAACGATGCCGTTCTCGGCGTGACTCACCAGCTGGACTCGCCCCTCCAGGGCGGCGAGCGCGTCACGCTTCTGGGTCAGTTCATGGGGGGCGCCATGGTGGGTGCTCTTTCTATCACATGCCCCCCTTTCTGGCCGTCGAAGATCTGACCAAGAGCTTCGGCGGCCTGCGCGCGGTCGACCGCTGCTCGCTCGAGGTGCGCGAGGGGACGATCACCGGGCTCATCGGCCCCAACGGCGCCGGGAAAACGACCCTCTTCAACCTCCTCACCGGCTTCCACCGGCCCGACGGCGGGCGCGTTCGGTTCCGGGGCGACGACATCACCGGGCTCCCGGCCCACAAGGTCTTCCGACGCGGCATCTGCCGGACCTTCCAGATCCCGCGCGAGTTCAAGGACCTCTCCGTCCTCGAGAACCTCATGGTGGTGGCGCCCGACCAGGCCGGCGAGCGGCTCTGGGTGCCGTGGCTCCAGCCTGGGCGCGTGCGGCGTGACGAGACGCGGCTGCGCGAGCGCGCGATGGTCGTGCTCGAGCAGGTGGGGCTCGCACGGCTCGCCGGCGAGCCGGCCTGGACGCTCTCCGGCGGGCAAAAGAAGCTCCTCGAGCTGGCCCGGACGCTCATGGCCGAGCCGGCGCTGCTCATGCTCGACGAGCCGGGGGCCGGGGTGAACCCGACGCAGAGGACTACTTCGCGATCCTCACGCTCGGCTTCTCCGAGTTCGTGCGGCTGCTCCTCCTGAACGCTCGCGAGCTCACCCGCGGCGCGCTCGGCATTCCGGGCATTCCTCGGCCGTGGCGCGGCCTCGGCGGCGTCCCGGAC
>JACOVB010000409.1 GCA_016177555.1 Candidatus Rokuibacteriota bacterium | reverse complement strand
GGGCGCGGGCGAAGGCGGAGCCGATCATCACCGCATCCGCGCCCGAGGCCAGCGCCTTGCAGATGTCCCCGCCGGTGGTCATGCCGCCGTCCGTGATGATTGGCACGTACCGCCCGGTCCGCTTGTAGTAGAAATCGCGCGCCGCGGCCGAGTCCGCGGTCGCGGTCACCTGCGGCACGCCGAGGCCCAGCACCTCGCGGCTGGTGCATGCCGCCCCCGGCCCCACGCCGATCAGCAGTGCGTCCACGCCGCAGTCCATGAGCTCGAGGCAGGCCTCGTAGGTCACCGTGTTGCCGACGATGAGCGGGATGGAGAGGTTCTTCTTGAGCTTCCGCAGGTCCACCGGCGGGTACTCGGTGGCGATGTGCCGCGCTGTCGTGACCGTGGACTGGACCACGAAGAAGTCCGCGCCCGCGTCCTCGGCGATCTTCGCAAAACGCTCGGCGCGCTGGGGGATGGACGAGACGACGACCGGCCCGCCCCCCTTCTTGATCTCCGTGATGCGTTTGTGGATCAGATCTTCCTTGTTGGGCTCGCCGTAGATTCCCTGGATGTTCTTGGTGGCCTCTTCCAGGCTGGCGGAGGTGATGCGGTCGAGGACATCCTCGGGATTCTCGTAGCGGGAGAAGATGCCTTCGAGGTTCAGCACCGCCAAGCCCCCGAGCCGGCCCATTTCCATGGCCAGTGCCGGGCTCACGACGCCGTCCATGGCCGCGGCGATGACGGGGATCTCGAAGCGTCGACCGCAGAGATCCCACGAGATGTCCACCTCGTTGGGATTGATCGTCACCGCCCCGGGAACGAGGGCGATGTCATCGAAGCCATACGCCGCCCGAGCCTTCCGGCCGCGACCGACCCACATCCCCATGCCGTGGTCCCCCTTCGGGTAGCCGGGGCCGGGCGAGCGCCCCGGCGGCGGCGCCACACCCGATATTTAGAGAGCGTTCTGCCAAGTCATACTGTATCTAGCGGTCAGTATACGGACCCCCCCTGAGCCTGTCAACCCTGCGCGCGCTCCCAGATCATGCGCAGCCCCTCCAGACGCAGCGTCGGGTTCACCGTCTGGATACTCGCGGCCACTTCCCGCATCTGCGCGGCGAGCCCACCCGTGCCCACCACCTTCACGTCGCCCGTCAGCTCGCGGCGCATCCGCTCGATGAGCCCATCCACGAGCCCCGCGTAGCCCAGCACGACGCCCGACTGGATATTGGTCCTCGTGTTGCGGCCGATGGCCGTCGGCGGCGCCACGAGCTCCACCCGGGACAGTCGCGCGGCGCGGGAGACCAGCGCCTCCGCCGCCGTCACGAGCCCAGGAGCGATGGCGCCCCCGACGAACTCGCCACGCTCGTCCACGCAGTCGAAGTTGGTCGCCGTGCCGAAGTCGACCACGATGACGGGAGCCCCGTACAGCGCCACGGCCGCGACCGCATTGCAGACCCGGTCGGCGCCCACCTCCCCCGGGTTGTCGACGTTGAACGCGAGCGGCACGTTGACCCCCGGCTGCACCGTGAACGGCCGGACGCCGAAGTACCCCTCGCACATCCACTCCAGCGTCTGCTGCACCGGCGGGACGACGTTCGAGATGGCCACCGCGGTGACCTCCCGCGGCTCGATCGCGCGGGAGGCGAGGAGGCTCTGGATGAAGATGCCGTACTCATCGGATGTCTGCTCGCGCCGGCTGGTGAGCCGCCAGGACGCCACGAGGCGGCTCCCGTCGACCACGCCGACGCCCGTGTTGGTGTTGCCGACCTCAAGGAGCAGCAGCACTGACGATCTCCCCGGATGACACCCGCGCGAGCCCGCCGTCGTCCGTCCGCACCACGAGCGACCCCTCCTCGTCCAGGTCCACGGCCACGCCCGCACGCCCGTCGGGCATCGCGAGCCGCTCGCCGAGCGTGGCGCTCGCGGCGCGCCACGCCTCCCGCACCGGCCCCAGGCCGGCGCGAAGATACACCCCGTACCAGCGTCCGAGCGCATCGAGCAGGCTCGCGAGCACTGCCGCGCGCTCTTGCGGGGCGGCCGCCAGGAGCCGGAGTGAGGTCGCGCGATCGGCGAGCTCGGGAGGAAAGGCCGTCTGGTTCACGTTGATCCCGATTCCCAGGAGCACGTGATGGAGCCCGCCGTCGGCCCCCGACGAGGCTTCCGCCAGGATCCCGCAGAGCTTCCGGCCAGCCGCCATCACGTCGTTCGGCCAGCGAATCCTCGCCGCCACGCCCGCGGCGGCCTGGAGCGCCTCCACCACGGCCACCACGGCCACCAGCGTGAGCTGGGGCGCCCGGCTCGGCGGGATGGGTGGCCGGAGAAGAATCGAGGCCAGCAGGCTCTCACCCGGAGTGTCCCACCAGGAGCGACTCCACCGGCCCCGCCCGGCCACCTGGTGAAGCGCCGTGACGGCCATGCCCTCCGGGGCCCCCGCCCGAGCCAGCCGGCCGAGCTCGGCCTGGGTCGAGTCCACCGTGTCGAGCTCCCGAACCACCCAGCGCACCAGGTGCGGTCCCGAAACCGCGGGGGGGGCTCTCACTCGAGCGCCTTGAGCCCCGCCGTGAGCTTGTCGAGCACCGCGCGCGTCGCGGCCAGGCGGTCGCGCTCCCGCGCCACCACGTCGGCCGGGGCGCGCTCGACGAAGTCCTGTCGCGACAGTTTCCCTTCGAAGAACGTGATCTCGCGGCTCGCCCTGTCGATCTCCTTGAGGACGCGCTGGCGCTCCGCGCCCAGGTCCACCACGCCCTCGAGCTCCACATACACCTCGCAGCCATCGGCCACGGCGACCGCCGAGTGGGCCGGCCGAGAGGCCGCAGGGTCCACCGTGATCGCCGCGCGGGCCAGCGTTCCCATCAAGGACGCGGCCTCCCGGAGCGCCTCGACGTCGCTCCCGGCACCGGGCCGCACGGTGGCGCGCAGCTCCGTTCCGGGCGGGATGCGGCTCTCGCTCCGGACGTTCCGGACGCCGCTCACGATGGCGATGACCGCGGCCATGCGGGCCTCGGCCGCAGCGTCGTGGGCGCGGCCGCGGGCCCTCGGGAACGGCGCGATCATCACCGACGGCCCAGCGTGGGGCAGCCGCTGCCAGATCTCCTCGGAGATGAACGGCATGAACGGGTGCAGGAGCCTGAGCGTGGCCTCGAGGGTCTCCACGAGGGTTCGCTGCGTCACCGCCCGGGCCGCGGGATCGACCGTCTGGTAGAGCCGCTGCTTGGCGATCTCCAGGTACCAGTCACAGAATTCGTGCCACAGGAACTGGTAGACGGCCGAGGCGGCGTCGTTGAACCGGTAGGTGTCCAGCGCCCGACGCACGCTCTTCGTCGCCGCCTGGAGCCGGCTCGTGATCCACCGGTCGGCCACCGACGGCGTCCCCTTCTTCGCCAGCCTCGGGTCGTAGCCGTCCAGGTTGGTGAGCACCAGCCGCGCGGCGTTCCAGATCTTGTTGGCGAAGTTCCGGTAGCCCTCGATCCGGTCCTCGGACATCCGGATGTCGCGCCCCTGCGCGGCAAGCGCCGCCAGGGTGAACCGGAAGGCGTCGGTCCCGTACTTCTCCATGACCATGAGCGGGTCCGCGACGTTGCCCTTCGACTTCGACATCTTGGCGCCCTCGGCGTCCCGCACCAGCGCATGGATGTAGACGTCCCGGAAGGGCACGTCCCCCATGAACTTGATCCCGAGCATGGCCATCCGGGCCACCCAGAAGAACAGGATGTCGAACCCGGTGGCGAGACAGGCGGTCGGGTAGAACGTCCGCAGATCCTCCGTCTGCTCGGGCCAGCCGAGCGTCGAGAAGGGCCAGAGACCGGAGGAGAACCATGTGTCGAGCACGTCGCTGTCCTGTCGCAGCGCGCCGCCGCACCCGGGACACGCCGGCAGATCGGTGCGCGAGACGTGGACGGTCCCCTCGGCGTCGCAGTACCAGGCCGGGATCCGGTGCCCCCACCAGAGCTGGCGCGAGATCGCCCAGTCACGGATGTTCTCCATCCAGTGGTAGTAGGTCTTCGTCCAGGCGCGCGGCACGATCCGGATGCGGCCGCTGCGCACCGCCTTGATGGCGGCGTCCGCCAGCGGCTTCGTCCGCACGTACCACTGCGTGGAGATCAGGGGCTCCACGACCGTCTTGCAGCGGTAGCAGACACCGACGGCGTGGCGGTACGGCTCGATCCGCTCGATCAGCCCCAGCGCCTGCATGTCCTCCACGATCCGCTTCCGGCATTCGAAGCGGTCGAGCCCGGCGTACCGGCCCGCCAGCGCCGTCATCTTCGCGTCGAAGCCGATGACGGTCCGTGTGGGCAGGTTGTGGCGCCGGCCGATCTCGAAGTCCACGGGATCGTGTCCCGGCGTCACCTTGATGACGCCGGTGCCGAACCTGGGATCCACGGCCGCGTCGGCCACCACCACCATCCGGATGAGGCCATCCACCGAGGGGACGTCCAGGGTCTTCCCTACGTACTTGGCGTAGCGCTTGTCCTTCGGGTGGACGGCGAGCGCCGTGTCGCCGAGCTTCGTCTCCGGGCGCACCGTCCCCAGCGTGAGGGGACCGTACCTGATATAGACGAATTCCGCGTCCCGCTCCTCGCGCTCGACCTCGAGATCGGAGAGGACGGTCTGGCACCGCGGGCACCAGTTGACGATGTAGTCGCCCTGGTAGACGAGCCCCTCTTCCCAGAGGCGGACGAAGACCTCGCGCACCGCCGTCGACAGCCCGGCGTCCATGGTGAAGCGCTCCCGCCGCCAGTCGCAGGAGGCGCCCAGGCGCTTGAGCTGGTTGATGATGATGCCGCCCGACTCGTCCTTCCACTTCCACACCCGCGCGAGGAAGGCCTCGCGCCCCAGGTCCTCCTTGGTCTTCCCCTCGGCGGCCAGCTGGCGCTCCACGACGTACTGGGTGGCGATCCCCGCGTGGTCGGTGCCGGGAAGCCAGAGCGCGTTGTACCCGTCCATCCGCTTGTACCGGATCAGGATGTCCTGGAGCGTGTTGTTGAGGGCATGCCCCCAGTGCAGTGAGCCTGTCACGTTCGGGGGAGGGATCACGATCGAGTAGGGCTTCTTGGGCGACGCGGCGTCCGCGTGGAAGTACCCCCGCTCCTCCCACTCGCGGTACCAGCGCGCCTCCACGTGGCGAGGATCGTAGCGGTCCGAGATGTCCGTCATGGCGGGGTCTCATTCTAGCACGGGGGCTGCCCCGCTCAGGCGCCACCCGCCGGGGATCTGGCGCCACCAGAGCGACCACGGCGTCCGCCGGCGCTCACCCTCCTCCGTGGCGGCGATGATCGCGGTCGCCGGCGACTCCTGCGGGCGCCCCTCGCATGCCGGCTCCGGCACCAGCGCTCGCGGAATCCGCGCCCGCACCGACGCGTCCGGCACGAGCTCGGCGAGCACGCGGCTGTCCCGGCGGTCGAGCGCGTCGAAGAATCGCGTCACGGTCTGCCACAGCTCCCGGTGCCACCCGCTGACCACCCGGCGCCGCACGAGCCGCACCCCGTCCCCGGACGGCCCGACGCGGTACAGGTCCTCGTGCTCCGTCTGTCCCTCGCAGCCGGGCTTCCATCCCGGGTACCGCGCCTCGTACCGCAGCGCGATCTCCCCACGCGTGATCCGAACGTCGGAGGCCACGAGGCCGTCCGGAGCGTCGACGGCCGTGCTCCAGACGCGCGAGATGCCGGCGGCGCGCCGGCGCCACACCTCCACGCGGAGCATCCGGCCACCGCGCCCGAGAGCTCCCCCGACCCAGCTCACCGCGAACTGGAGCGACCCGCCGGCGGCTGGCGGCCACTCGTGGACCTCGGGCGTCCCCTCGTGGGTGAGGCTCCGGAGCAGGACAGCGCCATCCCCGCCCGAGCCGAACACCCTGACCGACCCCGAGCCCTCCAGACCTTCCATCGAGTAGAGCGCGATCGTCGTCTCGCCTCGCGCCGGGCCCGACGGGGCCGGGCCCGGCAGCCGCCGCACCCGGAAGTCCGCGCCACCCCAGGTCCCGCTGAACCCGTCCAGCCGCTCCTGGATGAATGCCTCGGAGGCGAAGACCCCTCCGCTCGTCATGTTCTCGAGGATCTCCTCGTCCACGAGCGCATAGAGCGCCGGAGCCAGCCTCTCCACGGTGGACCCGCTCGCGCGCCCGACGATCTCCTGGAATTGCTCGAGGCGATCGCGCGCGAGAGCATCCGGCGTCACGAGGGCCAGCGCCCACAGCATTGCCGTCGCACAGGCCCCTCGGGCTCTCACGCGGCTATCGTACAATGGGAGGGCATGACCCGCATTCTCGACCGCTACGTCCTGAAGGAGCTCCTCGCGCCGTTCGTCATGGGCGTGGCGGTCTTCACCTTCTTCCTGGTCATCGACCGCATCTACCACCTGACGGATCTCGTCATCACCAAGGGCGTGCCCTTCCACCTGGTTCTCTCGCTCCTCGTCTTCATGCTGCCATCGTTCCTCGCCCTCACCTTCCCCATGGCACTCCTCGTGGCCGTTCTGCTGGCGGGCGGGCGCCTCGCCGGGGACCTCGAGGTCGCCGCGCTCAAGGCGTCCGGCGTGAGTCCGCTCCGCCTCTTCCGTCCGTTCCTCGTGGCAGCGCTGCTCGTGACGCTGGCCTCGGCGGCGTTGACCCTGGTCGTGAGTCCGTGGGCCAACGGGGCCTTCCAGCGCCAGCTCTTCGCGATCCTCCAGTCGCGCGCCACCACCGGAATCAAGGAGCGGACGTTCAGCGCGTCCTTCGGCCAGTTCACGATCTACGTCCAGGAGATCAGCGCCTCCCAGCTCGCGCTCAAGGGGCTCCTCGTCGCCGACGAGCGCAACCCGGCGCTGTCGCGGATCATCGTGGCCCGCGAGGGCCGACTGCTCACCGACGAGGCGCACGGGCGCATCACCTTGCGCTTCCTCGACGGCCAGGTCAGCGAGACGGACGTCGCGGACGCGCGGCGGGCCCGCTTCACCGCCTTCAGCCTCTACGACATGAACCTGCCGCTCGAGTCTCCCCTGGCGGCGGCCGCCCAGTCGGAGAGGCCGGAGCGCGACCTCGCCCTGGGCGCCCTGCGGGCGCGCGCAGCGGACCTGGAGCGCCACGGCCAGATCTCGGCGCCGTACTTCGTGGAGCTCCACAAGCGCTTCGCGCTGCCCGTCGCATCCCTCGTGTTCGCCATGGTGGGCTTCCCGCTCGCCGTTCGTGCCCATCGCGGCGGCCGGGGCGTGGCGCTGGCCTCGAGCCTCGCCATCGTCATGTTCTACTACGTCGTCTTCACGTCGCTGGAAGGCATGGCCATGCGCGGGCGCCTGCCCGCGTGGTCCGCGGTCTGGCTCCCCAACCTTCTCTTCTTGCTGGTGGGCGCCATCCTGCTTCGCTCCACCACCGTGACCACGCCCACCGCCTGGGTGCATACCCTCTGGCGTGTGCGCGACCGCCTCCCGAGCCCCCGGCGTCAGGTCCGGGCCCCAAGCGCCCCGAGCCGCGGCGCAGCCCCGTTCCGCAAGTCGCGCGGCTCGACGTTCCTGATCGACCGGTACCTCCTCAGGGAGTACGTGAAGCTCCTGGGAATCGGCTTGGGGATTGGCGCGGTCCTGTTCGTCATCGTGGACCTTCTCCAGACGCTAGACCGCTTTCTGCGGATCAAGCCTCCCTTCACCCACATCCTCCAGCACTTCGCCTATCGCCTGCCGGGCGCGCTCTACGACGGGCTGCCCATCGTGGTGCTCATGGCCACCGTCTTCCTCTTCCTCTCCCTGACCCGCCAGCACGAGCTCGACGCGTTGAAGTCCGCCGGCGTCAGCCTGTATCGCGTCAGCGTGCCCGTCCTGTTGCTGACCGTCGCGCTGAGCCTCGGGGCCGGGGTCTTCCAGGAGGTCCTGCTGCCGGGCATCAATACGCGGGCGGAGGAGGTGGACCGCGTCAAGATCCGCGGGGGCTTGCCGCGGCACCTGCAGAAGCGGAACCAGATCTGGTACCGCTCGTCGGACACGCGCTTCTTCCGCATGGAGCTGCTGGACCCGATGGAGCAGTCCATCGAGGGCCTGCTCGTCCTCGAGATCGACCCGAGCTTCCGCCTCACCACCCGCCTCGACACGAAGAAGGCCCGGTGGCGCGGCGGCGCGTGGGAGCTCTCGGACGGCGTGCTCCGCGAGATCTCCGAGCAGCACCGCGTCCAGTCCACGCCCTTCACGCGCACCACGGCGCAGATGCCGGAGAGTATCGATGACTTCACCAGGGTCCAGAAGCCGCCCGAGGGCATGAGCTTCCGTGAGCTCAGGAGCTACGTCGGGAGACTTCAGGAGAGCGGCCACCACGTGGGCAAGTACATGGGGGAGATGTACTCGAAGCTGTCCTTCCCGCTGGTCCACGTCATCATGGCGCTGGTGGCAATCCCCTTCGCCCTGGTCGCCCCGCGCAGCGGCGGCCGTGCGGTCGGCATCGGCCTCGCGGTGATCATCTCGGTGGGCTACTGGGTCGTCCACTCCATGGCGCTGGCCTTCGCCAAGGCCGATCTCCTGCCCCCCATCCTCGCCGCCTGGACGGCCAACATCGTCTTCGCGGGGCTGGGCACCGCGCTCTTCCTCCGCGCCCGGACCTAGCAGGCCGCTGAAAAACTCGCAGGCTGCTCAAAAAGGTCCAGATGCGAGGCGGCGCCCGACGGCCACACGCGAGGCGTACTTTCTGTACGTTGAGCGTGCGGCCGAGGGCGCCAACGAAGCAGAT
>JACOVB010000401.1 GCA_016177555.1 Candidatus Rokuibacteriota bacterium | reverse complement strand
GCCCCAGCCCAGCACGTGGTAGCTCCACCAGCCACCGATCAGGAGCCCCAGCGCCAGGAAGTACCAGGCGATGACGGTCCAGCGGCGGGTGATGGTGATCCACTCGTCGCCGATCCGGCCCGTGGCCAGCGCCGCGAGGGCGAACGCGAACGGGACGCTGAAGCCCGTGAACCCGAGGTAGAGCGCCACCGGGTGGGTGATCATCCCGGAGTCCTGGAGGAGCGGGTTCAGGCCGCGCCCGTCCGGGGGCACCGGGGTGAGCCGCTCGAATGGCGGCGCCGGGATCGTCATCACCAGGAGGAAGAAGGCCGCGATGCCCATCATGGCCGAGAGCACCCAGGGGTAGAACTCCGGGTGCCGCCGGCGGTACTGGACGACCACGATGAGCGTGTAGAGGGCGAGCATCCAGGTCCACAGGATGATGGAGCCCTCGAGCGCTCCCCACAGCGCCGTGATCCGGTAGTAAAACGGGGTGCCCCGGTTGGTGTTGACGGCGACGTAGCGCACCGAGAAGTCGAAGGTGAGGAAGGCGTAGACGAGGAGCAGCATGCAGCCCGTCACCAGGATCCACACGCCGACGGCCGCTCGCTCGGAGGAGTGCACGAGGGCCGTGCGGCCGGTGCGGCCTGCGACGGCGGAGGCGATGCTCCCGTACAGGGCGAGCCCGAAGGCCACAACGGTGGCCGCGTACCCCAGTTCCGGAGTCATGGGCTACTTGCCGGAGCTGCCCTGGAGGGTGCGCATGAGCTCCTTGTAGCCGGGCTCGGCCGCGCCGTCGTGGGGCGCCTTGTACTCTTCCGAATGCTTGGCCAGGATGGTGGCCGCCTTGAAGTGCCCGTCGGCGGTCCACGTGCCCTCCACCACCGCCCCGCGCCCCTCCGCGAACAGGTCGGGGGGGGTGCCTTTGTGCCGCACCGGCACCGCCGTCTTGCCGTCGGAAACCGCGAAGGTGAGGTCGAGGCTCTTCGGCTCCCACTTGAGCGTGCCGGCCTGCACCATGCCGCCGAGCCGGTAGGTCTTGCCGCTCACCGGCGCCGCCATCAGCTCGCTGGGCGTCACGAAGTAGACCAACGACTGGCTCACTCCGGCGTAGACGAGGTAGCCGAGGGCGCCCAGGATGAACACCCCCCCGACGATGAACTTGGCTCTGCGCTTCATGCTGCCCCGCCTTCCTTTCCGCGCCGACGCGAGAGCAGGTCCCGGCTCCGCCGCGCGAGGTGACGCCAGTACCCCCCGAACGCGATCGCCGCGAACCCGTATGCCGCGAAGACGTATCCCCAGTGATCGGGCATCATCTTATCAGGCATCGACGGCTCCATCATCCAGTCGCGCGATCTCGATCCGGCGCGCCAGGAAGTAGACGAACAGCAGCGTGAAGGCCACCCAGTTGACCAGGAGCGCGGTGGCGATGGGGGCAGCGATGGGGGAGGGCTCCGGGCCGAGGATCGTGGACGGCTGATGGAGCGCCCGCCACCACTTCACCGAGAAGTGCACGATGGGGATATTGGCCGCTCCCACGATGCCGACCACGGCCGCGTAGCGTCCCCGCCGCTCGGGCTCGTCCACCATGCCCCGCAGGAGCAGGTAGCCCGTGTACACGAGGAAGAGCACCGCCGTCGAGGTCAACCGGGCGTCCCAGGTCCACCAGGTGCCCCACGTCGGCTTGCCCCAGATCGAGCCGGTCACGATGGTCACGCCGGTGAACAGCACTCCCAGCTCGCTGGCCGAGGCCGCCAGGCGGTCCCACGCCTGCCTGCGCGTCGCCAGGTAGCCGATGCTCCCGAGCAGCACGAGGCCGAAGGCCAGGTACGCGGTGAGGATCGAGGGCACGTGCAGGTACATGATCCGCTGCACGTTCCCCTGGGCCGCCTCCCGCGGTGCATAGCCGAAGCCGACGGCGAGGCCGGCCAGCAGCGCGAGGCCGGTCAGCCATCCGAGGGCGCGGTTGCGCATGATCGGCCTCCTCTCAGGCATCCAGGATGAACTCGAAGGTGAGAAGCCCGATGACAAGGTACACGACGTCGGCGCCGGCGAGGAGCTTGAGCCACGAGGCGGCCTCGGCGAGCGGCTGCCCGCCCAGCACGATCTGGGTGGCGCTCACGGTGGCGAGCAGCACCGGGACCTGCACAGGGAGGAGTAGCACCGGGAAGAGCAGCTCCCGCGCCCGCACCTGTGCCGTCATGGCCGCGAACAGCGTGCCCACGGCGGAGAGTCCCACGGTGCCCAGGAACAGCACCACGGCCAGGGGCCCGAGCACACCCCAGAGGTCCACGTTGTAGAAGACGCCGAACAGGCCCACGAGCACCACCTCGACCACCGTCATGAGGACGAAGTTGGCGAGGAGCTTGCCGAGGTAGATCGCGGACTTGTCCCCGGGCGTGAGCAGGAGCCCTTCCCAGCAGTCGTTGTCGCGCTCGGCGATGAACACCCGGCCGAGGCCCAGGAGCCCCGCCAGGACGAAGCCGAGCCACAGGAGACCGGGCAGCGCCGCCTGGAGCCGCTCCCGGTCGGGACCGAGGGCGAACTGGAACAGGAAGAGCAGCAGCAGGGAGAAGAAGAAGAGCGCGTTCAGGCTCTCCTTCGAGCGGCGCTCCGTGAGGAGATCCTTCCAGAGCACGATCCAGGCCCGCCGGCCGTACGCGGTCATGTGTCTTGCTTGAATTCGGTGAGGTCGTCGTAGAGACGGCGGAGGTCGTCCCGAGACAGATCGGCGGCGGGCTGGTCCAGCACGAGCCTGCCGCCGGCCAGGATCGCGATGCGGTCCGCGACGCCGAGGGCGCCCTCGAAGCTGTGGGTGGCCAGGACGACGGCACCGCCCCCGCCCTTGAAGGCGAGCAGGAACTCGCTGAGCCACTTGCGGCCCTGGCGGTCGAGCCCGGTGAAGGGCTCGTCGAGGAGCAGCAGACGGGCGCGTCCGAGGGCGACCCGCGCCAGGCCGATCCGCCGCTTCATGCCGGAGGAGAAGGTGCGCGCGCGCTCGTGGGCCACGGCCTCGAGCTCCACCTGCGAGAGCGCCGCCAGGAGCCGTCCTTCCGAAGCGTCGTGGCCCCCCATGGTCGCCCAGAAGCGCAGGTTCTCGAGCGCGCTCAGGTCCTCGTACACGTAGGAGCCGTGGGCCACCATGGCGATGGCTTCGCGGACGGTCTCGGGGCTGCGGAGAGCATCGACTCCGGCCACCGTGAGCGAGCCCGAGGAGGGGCGGACGAGCGTCGCGAAGATCCGGAGGAGCGTGGTCTTCCCGGCGCCGTTGGGTCCAATCAGGACGAGACAGGTCCCGGCTGGCACCTCGAGCGACACGCCATCGATCACGGGCGTTCTCGCGAAGGACTTCCGGAGACCGGCGGCGGTGATCATCTCATGTCGTGAAAAGGGGGGAGCCGATCGCCGGTCTCCCCCCGGGCTCTCTGGTGTCTGGTCGTGACCTAGATGGTCATGGCGCGGAGACGGGCCACCCGCTCCTGGATCGGTGGATGGGTCGAGAACAGCGTCGCCAGCCCCCCGCTCGTGAGGGGGTTGACGATGAACAGATGCGCCGTCGCGGGAGTCGCCTGCATCGGGACCATGCTGGCGGCCATCTCCATCTTCTCGAGCGCCTTGGCCAGGCCCCATGGCCGCCCGGCGATGCGGGCGCCCGTGGCGTCGGCGTGGAACTCGCGCGCCCGCGAGATGGCCATCTGGATGAGCATGGCGGCGATGGGCGCCAGTACGGCCATGAAGAGCGCGCCGAACATCCCGCCGCCGGAGGGCTCCTCGTCGTCGCGACGACCCCCGCCGAACATGGCCGCCCACTGCGCCATGTGGGCCATGTAGGTGATGGCCCCCGCCAGCGTGGCCGAGATGGTCATGATGAGCGTGTCGCGGTTCTTGACGTGGGCGAGCTCATGGGCCAGGACGCCTTCCAGCTCCTCCTCGTCGAGGATGCGCGTGATCCCTTCCGTGACGGCCACGGCCGCGTGCTCGGGATTGCGGCCCGTCGCGAAGGCGTTGGGGGCCTCTCCTGGGATGATGTAGACCCGCGGCATGGGCAGGCCCGCGCGCGTGGCCAGGTGGCGCACCACACGGTGCAGGCCGGGAGCCGTCGTCTCGTCCACCGGCTGGGCGCGATACATGGCCAGCACGATGCGGTCGGAGAACCAGTAGCTCCCGACGTTCATGGCCGTGGCCAGGACGAACGCCATGACCAACCCCTGCTGGCCGCCGAGGGCGCCCCCGATGACGATGAGCAGGCTCGTCAGGAGTCCCAGGAGCACGGCGGTCTTGAAGATGTTTCCCATGGAATGTAACCTCCCGCCAAAATGCTAACAGTTGGTCCTGAGACCGTCAAGCGACAGGGCCCCGCCCGGGGCGTTCTGGCAGACCGCGGAAGAACTCCGCAGGCCGCTCAAAAAGGTCCAGATGCGAGGCGGCGCCCGACGGCCGCACGCGAGGCGTACTCCGCTTGGCGAGCCGAGCCGGAGGCGAGGTGAGCGCTTCCGGAGATCCGGGCGAGCGTGAGCGAGCCCCGTTGAGCGTGCGGCCGAGGGCGCCAACGAAGCAGATGGGCCTTTTTCAGCGGCCTGCTGGGGGGCTTTGGGGTTGACTACGGCGGGAGCCGCTGGCTATACTGACCGGGTTTCAGGAAAACTCATTGTTTGATACAACGTTAAGCGAGGATTCGTCGATGCTCATCCGGGTCTCCGAGATCCCTGACGAGGGAATCCAGATCGAGGGGGTAGACTCCCTTTCCCACCCCTTCGAGGACCCCGCCTGGACGCTCGAGGAGCTGTCGCTCGCCATCGAGAAGGACGGCTCGGCGGTCTTCGTCACGGGGGCCCTGGCCGCACGGGTACCCCTCGTATGTGGGCGCTGCCTCGAGCCTTTCCAGCTGCGGATCGCGCCTGCGGTGGACGCCCGATTCGTGCCGAGCCCTCAGGGGCGGGCCGAGGAGCGGGAGCTCGGGGCGGATGACCTGGGTACCGATGTATACGAGCACGGCCTCCTCGACGTCGGGGCCCTCGTCGTCACGGAGACGACCCTCGGTGTTCCGATGAAGCCGCTCTGCCGTGAGGACTGCCGCGGCCTCTGCCGCCTCTGCGGCGGCAATCGGAACCTCACGCCCTGCGCGTGCGAGGAGCGCATGCCCGATCCCCGGTGGGCGCCCCTCATGGGGCTGTCCGACCGGCTGTCACGGTAGCCTCCGCGGGAACCCAACCGGCGCGGGCCAGAGCCCGCGCGGGGATACAGGAGCCAGACACTCATGCCACTGCCCAAGCGACGCCACTCGAAGACGCGCGGCCGGAAGCGCCGGACGCATTACAAGATGGCCGCGCCGACGCGCTCCATCTGCCCTCAGTGCCGGGAGGTCAAGGTCCCGCACCAGCTCTGCCCGCACTGCGGCTTCTACAAGGGGCGGGAAGTCATCTCCATCGAAGGGGAGTAGTCTCCGCATCTCCGGGGTCCGCCCATGAAAATCGCGCTCGATGCCATGGGGGGCGACTTCGGGCCCGCGGTTGTCGTCGAAGGTGCCGTGGCCGCGGCCCGCGAATTCGGTCTCGCCTCCGTGCTCGTTGGAGACAAGGCCTCCATCGAGCGGGAGATCATCCGGCTCAAGGCCCAGGACCTCCCCGTCGCCATCCGGCATGCCTCGCAGGTCGTCGGCATGGCGGAGGCGCCCTCCCAGGCCCTCCGGCGCAAGCGGGACTCCTCCCTCCGCGTCGCCGCCGAGCTGGTCAAGGAGGGCGAGTGCAGCGCCCTTGTCTCGGCCGGCAACACCGGCGCCGCCATGGCCATCGGCATGTACGTCCTCGGTGTGCTCCCCGGCGTGGACCGGCCTGCCATCGCCGCCGCGCTCCCGAGCCTGTCCGGCTTCACCGTGCTCATCGACGCGGGCGCCAACGTGGACCCCAAGCCCCGCCACCTCTTCCAGTGGGCCGTCATGGGCCACGTCTACTCGCGCGACATCATCGGCAAGGACAACCCGCGGGTCGGGATCCTGTCGGTGGGGGAGGAGGAGGGGAAGGGCAACGATCTGGTCAAGGAGACGTACGAGGCCCTCAAGGGGTCCTCGCTGAACTTCATCGGCAACGTCGAGGGGCGCGACATCTACAACGGGCGCTGTGACGTGGTGGTCACCGACGGCTTCACCGGCAACGTGTGCCTGAAGATCTCGGAGAGCCTGGCCGAGATGCTGACCTCCATGATCCGCGAGGAGCTCACGCGCGATTTCTTCTCGAAGGCGGGCGCCGCGCTGTCCCGCGCGGCCTTCGCGCGCATGAAGCGCCGGGTGGACTACACCGAGATGGGCGGGGCGCCGCTGCTGGGGATCAACGGCGCCTCGATCATCTGCCACGGGGCCTCGCCCGTGAAGGCCATCAAGAACGCCCTGCGCGTGGCGGCCGAGTGGGTGAAGACCGACGTCAACGCCCACATCAAGACGGCGCTCGAGGCCGAAGCCCTGCTGGCCGAAGGGCGGGAGGGGGGACGCGAATGAAGCGCGCGAAGATCATCGGCGTCGGCGCCTACGCTCCCAGGCGGGTCCTGACCAATCCCGAGCTCGAGAAGATGGTCGCGACCTCGGACGAATGGATCGTCCAGCGCACGGGCATCCGGGAGCGGCGGATCGCCGACCCGAGCGAGGCCACCTCCGACCTGGCCCTCCGCGCCGCGCAGCAGGCCCTCGAGCGGGCCGGGGTGGAGCCGGGGGAGATCGACCTGATCGTCGTCGGCACCACGACGGGGGACATGGCCTTCCCCACCACGGCCAACATCATCCAGCACCGGCTCGGCTGCCGGAACGCGGGCTCCACGGACGTGTACGCCGCGTGCTCCGGCTCCATCTACAGCCTCTCCATCGGCTCCCAGTACATCCAGACGGGCAAGTACCGCACCGTGCTCTGCATCGGGGCCGAGTGTCTGTCGCGCATCACCGACTATACCGACCGGGGCACCTGCCTCCTCCTGGCCGACGCCGCCGGCGCGGCCGTGCTGCGCGCCTCCGACGACGAGTCCGGCATCATCGATACGGATCTCTACTCCGACGGCCGCTACTGGGAATTGCTCTACCAGCCCGCGGGCGGGTCGCGCCACCCCGCCACCCACGAAACGGTGGACAAGCGAATGCACTACGCAAAGATGAAGGGCAACGAGGTCTTCAAGGTGGCGGTACGGATGTTCCAGGACTGCGCGGAGCGGATTCTGCAGCGCAACGGCCTCACGCCCGACGACCTGACGCTCTTCATCCCCCACCAGGCCAACCTGCGCATCATCGAGGCGGCGGTGAAACGCCTCAAGCTGCCCATGGAGAAGGTGTTCGTCAACGTGGACCGTTACGGCAATACGGGCGCGGCCTCCGTCTACGTGGCCATGGAGGAGGCGTGGGCCACGAAGCGCATGAGCGCGGGCGACCTGGTCCTGCTGGCGGCCTTCGGGGGCGGCTTCACCTGGGGCGCCGCGCTCATCCGCTGGTGAGCCGCCCGTGAAGATCGCCTTCCTCTTCCCGGGCCAGGGCTCCCAGTCAGTTGGCATGGGCCGGGAACTCACCGTCGCCTCCCGGGCGGCGGCCGCCGTGTTTCAGGAGGCCGACGACGCGCTGGGATTCCCCCTGTCGCGCCTCTGCTTCGAGGGGCCCGAGACCGACCTCGCCCTCACCGCCAACACCCAGCCCGCCGTCCTGACGGCGAGCGTGGCGGCCGCCGCGGTCCTGGCCGAGCGAGGCGTGACGCCGCAGCTGGCCGCCGGACACAGCCTCGGGGAATACTCGGCGCTGGTCGTGGCGGGCGCGCTCCGCTTCGCCGACGCCGTGCGAGTGGTGCGCAGGCGCGGCGAGTTCATGCAGGAGGCCGTGTCCGTGGGTGTGGGGGCCATGGCCGCTCTGCTGGGCGTCGAGCTGTCGGTGGCGGAAGAGGTGTGCGCCGAGGCCGCGCAGGGAGAGGTCGTCGGGGTGGCGAACATCAACTCCCCCGGGCAGATCGTGATCGCCGGGCATCGAGGAGCCGTGGAGCGGGCGGTGCGCGGCGCTGCTGCGCGGGGCGGCCGGAAGAGCGTGATCCTCCCCGTCAGCGCGCCGTTTCACTCGGCCCTCATGAAGCCGGCGGCCGACCGGCTCGCGGTCGAGCTCGACTCGGTCCAGGTTCTCGCCCCGCGGATCCCGGTGGCGCGCAACGTCGATGCGGGCCTCACCACCACCGCCGACGAGGTCAAGCCCTTCCTCGTCCGGCAGGTCCAGAGTCCGGTCCGCTGGACCGACTGCCTCGAGCGCCTGGCCCGCGAGGGGACCACCGCGTACGTGGAGGTGGGGCCGGGGCGCGTGCTCACCGGGCTCCTCAAGCGCAACCTGGATGGGACGCGAGGGCTTGCGGTCGAGGACCCGGCCTCGCTCGAGAAAACGCTGGCCGCTCTGACCCTGGCCGGTCTGACCAAGGTTGGCGAGGCGCAGCCGAAGGCGAGCCGAGCGGATATGGAAATCCCCCGAGCGGAGCGAGGCGGCGGGGAGAGCGCGTGACCGACGCCAAGGCCTTGGCGGGGCGCGTCGCCCTCGTGACCGGTGGCAGTCGCGGCATCGGGCTGGCCATCGCCCGCTTGCTGGCAGAAGACGGGGCTTCCGTGGTAGTCTCTGGCCGCGATTCGGGCCGGCTCGACGCCGCGGCCAAGGAGCTGGAGGCGCTGGGCGGCCCCGTCCTGGCCGTCGTCGCGGACGCGGCCAAGCGCGAGGATGCGGACCGGCTCGTGGCTGCGGCCCGGGAGCGGTTCGGGCGCATCGACGTTCTCGTGAACAATGCCGGCATCACGCGGGACCAGCTGCTCGTCCGCATGAAGGATGACGACTGGGACCAGGTCGTGGACACCAACCTGCGGGGGGTGTTCCTGATGACGCGGGCCGTGGCGAAGGTGATGATGCGGCAGAAGAGCGGGCGCATCATCAACATCTCCTCCACGGCCGGCGCCATGGGCAATGCCGGGCAGGTGAACTACTCGGCCGCGAAAGCAGGGGTCATCGGGCTCACGAAGGCTGCTGCGCGCGAGCTCGCCCACT
Source organism: Candidatus Rokuibacteriota bacterium (assembly GCA_016177555.1). Next base: position 5,561 of record JACOVB010000401.1, on the reverse strand, counting down.
GGAACATCCTGGTGAATGTCGTGGCGCCGGGGCTGATCGACACCGACATGGCGGCCTCGATCCCGGCGGAGGCCCGGGAGGCGCTGCTCCAGCAGGTGCCGCTCAGGCGAATGGGCGCCGCGCGGGAGATCGCCGAGGCCGTGCGGTTTCTGGCGGGCGACGGCGCCGCGTACATCACGGGACAGAGCATCCACGTCAACGGCGGTCTGTACATGTAGCGCCTGGAGCGCCGCGGCAGTGCCGCGGCAGGCAGTGGGCTTTCACGCACGTCAGCCGTGCCATGAGGAGGTGTTGATGTCCAAGCCAGTCGAAGAGCGGGTCCGGGAGATCATCAGCGAAAATCTCGGAGTCAGGCCGGACGAGATCACCATGGAGGCGAAGTTCATCGAGGATCTGAACGCCGACTCCCTCGACACGGTGGAGCTGGTGATGGCGTTCGAGGAGGAGTTCGGCCTCGAGATCCCGGATGAGGACGCGGAGAAGATCACCACGGTCGGAGACGCCATCCGCTACATCAAAGAGAAGGCGTGACAACGGGGCGTCTCGGCGAGGGCGATCGGTGAACACGACGCGGGTCGTGATCACGGGAGTGGGGGCCGTGACCCCGATCGGGAACACGGCCGAGGAGTTCTGGTCCGCGCTGCTGCAGGGCAAGTCCGGCATCGGCCCTATCACCCGCTTCGACACCACGGGCTACCCGACGCGGATCGCGGCTGAGGTGCGGGGCTTCGAGCCGCTCAAGTACGTGGAGAAGAAGGACGACCGCAAGCTCGACCTGTACCTCAAGTACGCCCTCGCCTGCGCGGTGATGGCGGTGGAGGACGCGGGGCTCGACGTGGGCCGCGTGGACGGGACGCGCTTCGGGGTCCTCGTGGGCTCGGGCATCGGCGGTATCACGACGCTCCTGGAGAATCACAAGATCCTCCTGGAGAAGGGGATCGACCGGGTGTCCCCATTCTTCGTGCCCATGCTCATCATCAACATGGCCTCGGGCCTGATCTCCATGCGTTTCGGCGCCCGGGGGCCCAACTCGTCCGTGGTCACCGCCTGCGCCACCGGCAACCACGCCATCGGCGATGCCATGAGGATCATCCAGCGGGGTGACGCCGACGTGATGATCGCCGGAGGGGCGGAGGCCATCATCATCCCGATGACCATCGCCGGCTTCTGCCAGATGAAGGCCATGTCCACCCGGAACGACGAGCCGACCCGGGCCTCGCGGCCCTTCGACGCCGAGCGGGACGGCTTCGTCTGCGGCGAGGGCGGGGGACTGGTGATGCTCGAGTCCCTGGAGCACGCCCGCCGGCGCGATGCGCGCATCTATGCCGAGGCGGTGGGCTACGGCATGACCGGCGACGCCCATCACATGACGGCGCCCGATCCGACGGGCGACGGCGCCGCGCGCGCCATGCAGGCGGCCCTGCGGGACGCCGGGCTCGCCCCGGAGTCGGTGGGCTACATCAACGCCCACGGCACCTCGACGCCGTACAACGACAAGTGCGAGACCATCGCCATCAAGCGGGTGTTCGGCGAGCACGCCCGGCGGCTCGCCGTGTCCTCCACGAAGTCCATGACCGGCCACCTGCTCGGCGCCGCTGGCGGGATCGAGGCGATCGCCACGGCCCTCGCCCTCCACCACGGCGTCCTGCCCCCGACGATGAACTACGAGAAGCCCGACCCGGACTGTGACCTGGACTACGTGCCCAACCACGCGCGCACGCAGGACGTGGAGATCGCGCTGAGCAATGCCTTCGGGTTCGGCGGCACGAACGCCACATTGGCCTTCAAGAGATACCGGGCGTAGGTGGCGCCGCCGGCTGATCTGCTGGTGGCCGTGGAGGCGCGTCTCGGCCACGCCTTCGGGGACCGCAACCTCCTCCTGCAGGCCCTGACCCACAGCTCCTACGCCAACGAGCACCCGTCGACCCAGGACAACGAGGGGCTGGCGTTCCTCGGCGATGCCGTCCTCCAGCTCGTCGTCACCGAACAGCTCTGGCAGGCCACGCCGGGCGATGCCGTCGGCGTCCTGACTCCCCGGCGCGCGGAGATGGTCTCGGGCGTGAGTCTCGCCCGCTGGGCCGCGCGGCTCGAGCTGGGCCCGCTCCTCCGTCTGGGCCGGGGCGAGCAGCAGCAGGGCGGGCAGGTCAAGGAATCGGTGCTCGCGACGGCGCTCGAGGCGGTGCTCGGCGCACTCTACCTCGAAGGCGGTTTGCCCGTGGCGCGGCGAGTGGTCGCCTCCCTGGCCCTATGGTAGCGTGAAGCCATGCCGCTCTGGCCGTTCCGCCGCCGCGGGCGAGTCGCCGCCAGCGCCCTCTCTCCGGATGCGCTTCTCGTCACCGAGGATCTCCTGCGGCGCAACGTGGAGGACATCTTCATCGTCCGGGAGCGCGGGAGCCGGGGGCACGCCTTCCTCTTCGGCGGCGAGCTGCTGCTGGAGCCGCCGCGGGCGCTCACCCTGCTGGTGGCGCGGCTCAAGCCGCTCGGGTACACGCCCTTCCTGGTGCGCGACCGCGGGCTGATGTGGATCCAGGCCCTGCCGCTGGGGGACGTGACTTCGCCCGCGCGCCCCGCCGTGAACGTGGTCCTGTTCCTGCTCACCCTGCTCTCCACGCTCATGGCGGGGTCCCTCGTGGCGGGCTCGCTGCCCTTCGTGACCTTCGATCCGCGGCTGGAGCCGCACCGTCTGCTCGACGGCCTGCCGTTCGCCGCCACGCTGCTCGGCATCCTCGGCACCCACGAGTTCGGCCACTACTTCACGGCCCGCGCGTACGGGGCCTCCGTGAGCCTGCCCTACTTCATCCCGGCGCCGCCGCCGCTCTTCCTCTTCGGGACCCTCGGCGCGGTGATCCGCATGCGCTCGCCCGTGCGCGACCGGAACTCGCTCTTCGACATCGCGGCTGCTGGTCGACTGGCTGGGCTGGTGGTGGCGATCCCGGCGCTGTGGCTGGGGCTCGGGTGGTCGCGCGTCGGGGTCGTGCCTGACAGCGGGGCCATGGCCTTCGGCGACTCGCTTCTCCTGCGGGCCATGACCTACCTCATGTTCGGGCGGATCCCGGAGGGGATGGACGTGTTCATCCACCCCGTGGCTCTCGCCGGCTGGGTGGGGCTGTTCGTCACCGCGCTCAACCTGTTCCCGGTGGGGCAGCTGGACGGAGGGCGGATCGCCTACGCACTCTTCGGCGTGCAGCACCGGCGGGTCTCGGTGGGCACCGTGCTCGCGCTGCTCCTGCTCGGGGCCGTGACCGGCTCGGCCAACTGGTTCGTCTTCGCCGGCCTCGTCACGTTCCTCATCGGCTTCCACCACGCCCCGCCGCTCGACGACCTCACCCCGCTGAGCCCCGGCCGCTACGCGGTCGGGCTCTTCTGCCTCCTCCTGCTGGTGCTGCTGATTCCCCCCGTCCCGATCCAGATGAACTGATGATGTATGGACTGCAGAACGTCATCAATCTGCAGGTCTCGCCGGTGGAGGGGTGTGTCAAGATCGACGACACGGTCCCGGGCGTCGAGGAGGGGCTCAACGCGGGGATGTGGAGCATCGGGCTTGCCATGAGCGGCAACGAGGTGGGCCTGCCTCTCAAGGACGTGCAGGCGCTCCCTCCCGCCGACCGCGAGCGCCGGCGCCAGCGCGCCTACACGCGCCTGTCCCAGGGCGGCGCCCACTACGTCGTGGACAGCATCGCCGACATCATGCCGTGCCTCGACGACATCGAGCAGCGTCTGGCCCGCGGCGAGCGGCCGTGAGCGGAGGGGAGCCCGCCATGTCCAGGACCGAGTGGATCCTGCTGAACCCGGGGCCGGCCAATACGAGCCCCGCGGTGAAACAGGCGCTGGTGACGCCCGACCTGTGCCACCGCGAGCCCGAGTTCTTCCAGGTCATGCGCCGCTGTCGCGAGCGGCTGGTGCGGCTCGCCTGCGGCGGGGGAGACTGGAGCGCGGTGCTCTTCACCGGGTCCGGGACCGCCTCCGTCGAGGCGGCCGTGTGCTCCGCCGTCCCGCCCGGCCGCTCGCTCCTCGTGGTGGACAACGGCGTCTACGGCGACCGGATGGTGCGGATCGCGCGGGCCCACGGGATCCCGGCCGAGGTGCTGTCCTATGACATCTGGACGCCGGCCGCGCCCGCGGATGTGGCGCGCGTCCTGCGCGCCCACCCGGAGGTGAGCCACGTGGCCGTCGTGCACCACGAGACGACCACGGGCCTGCTGAACCCGGTGGCCGAGATCGCGCGGGTGGCCGAGCGCGAAGGGCGGCGGGTGTTCGTGGACGCCATGAGCAGTCTCTTCGGCGAGCCGCTGGACGTGACCGCGGGCTCCATGGACTTCGTCACCGCCAGCGCCAACAAGTGTCTGCAGGGGATCCCCGGCATCTCGTTCGTCCTCGCCCGGCGCGGGGCGCTGGAGGCGCTCAAGGGGCAGGCGCCGCGGAGCGTCTACCTCGACCTGTACACCCACCACGCGACCCAGGAGCAGGACAACACGCCCTTCACGCCGGCCGTGCAGGTGCTCTGCGCCATGGAGCAGGCGCTCGCGGAGCTCGAGACGGAAGGCGTGGGCCGCCGCATCGAGCGCTATGCCGAGAACGCCCGCGTGCTGCGGGCCGGCATGGGGCGGCTCGGGTTCGAGATCCTGGTGGCCGTGGGCGCACGGTCCAACATCCTCACCACCTTCCGGCTCCTGCCGGGGCTCGGTTACGATCCGCTCCACGATGCCATGAAGCGCCGGGGCTACATCATCTACGCGGGCCAGGGCGACATCCGGACCTACGCCTTCCGCGTCTCGAACATGGGGACGCTGACCCCCGCGGACATGCGCGGGGTGGTGGAGGCCTTCGCCGCGAGTCTGGATGAGCTGGGCTGCCGCGCCGCCTGAGCCCGGCGGGGGGTCAGGCGATGGGCCCGAGAGCGCCCACCCTGGCCAGGGCGGCCCTGATCTCCTGGAGCGCGCCCGGCGGGAGCGTGGTTTTCCCCTGGTCTGTCATTGACTGCCCGGCAGGCGAGGGATAGGATGGCGTCGAGGGCGTGAAGCCGTGCGAACCGAACGTGTAATCCTCACCTACAAGGACTATGAGGCCTTGCCGGCGGACGGTCGCCGCTACGAGCTCCACGAGGGAGAGCTCTCCGTGACGCCGGCGCCGAGCCCCAGACACCAGCGGATCCTCCGGAATCTCAGCGAGGTCCTTTGGCAGCACGTAAAGACCAGCGGTCTCGGCGAGGTGTTCTTCGCGCCGATCGACTGTCTCCTCAGCGAGACGACCGTGGTGCAGCCCGACCTGGTCTTTCTCGACACGACGCGCGGCGGCCTCGTGAGCGACCGCGGGATCGAGGGGGCGCCCACCCTGGTGGTGGAGATCGTCTCGCCCTCCACCATGCTGATCGACCGGAGCATCAAGCGGCAACTCTACGCCCGCCACGGGGTGCCGTCCTACTGGATCGTGGACCCCGAGGCGCGCGCCGTCGAGGTGTATGTCCTGTCCGAAGGGGGCTACGAGCTCGCCGCGCGCGCCGCCGGCCTGGAGGCCATCTCTCCCCCGCCGTTCCCCGATCTCGCCTTCGTTCCCGCCTCCCT
>JACOVB010000413.1 GCA_016177555.1 Candidatus Rokuibacteriota bacterium | reverse complement strand
TTTCTCGTGGATGGGCGCCTCATCTCGGGCGACACGCTGTTCATCCGCTCCTGCGGGCGGACCGACCTGCCCGGCAGCGACCCGAAGGAAATGTACTACTCGCTGACTCAGCGGCTGGCGGCCCTGCCCGACTCCACCGTGGTGCTGCCGGGTCACAACTACGGCGGCTCGGTCACGACCATCGGCGACGAGAAGCGCCACAACCCAATGATGCGCTTCCCCTCGGTCAGCGAGTTCCTGCGCGCCATGGGCGCCGGCTGATGCGGGGGTGGCCACGTGAGGAACCGCAAGGTGAGGATCAGCCGGGCGCGCCTGGTGGCCGTGGAGAGCCCGGAACCGGTGCCCATGCAGATCGACGGCGAGCCCTGGGGTGGGACGCCCTTCGAGGCCTCCGTCTGCCCCGGCGCCCTCCGGCTGCGCGCCTGACGCGGGCCGCAACCGCGGTCACGCTCACATCGCGGTGGCGCCGCCGTCCACGAAGAGGACCTGGCCGGTGATGTAATCCGGGCAGGTGGCGAAGAAGCACACCGCCGCCGCCACGTCGTCGGGGTCGCCGTGGCGGCCCATGGGGATGCGCGCACTCAGCCGCTTCCGTGACGCCTTCGGGAAGCCCTCTGGCAGGAGCACCACCCCCGGGCCCACCGCGTTGACCTGGATGCGCGGCGCCAGCGCCGCGGCGAGCCCACGGGTGAGCATCACGAGACCCGCCTTCGACACACTGTAGGGGATATAGGCCGGCCAGGCGCGCACGGCGCCCACGTCCGCGATATTGATGATCCGTCCGCCGCGGCGCCCCATGGCCCGGGCCGCCGCCTGCGAGCAGAAGAACGCGCCCCTGAGGTTCACGCCCATGAGATGCTCCCACTGGGCCGGCGTCGTCTCGGCGAGGGGCGTGCGAACGAAGACGGCCGCGTTGTTGACGAGGATGTCGAGCCGCCCGAGGCGCCTCACGGTCTCGGACACGAGACGCCGGGCCTGGGCGGGCCGCGCGATGTCGGCACGCAGGGCCGTGGCCCGCACCCCGAGCGCCCGCAGATCGTCCGCCGTCGCGCGGGCCGCCGCCACCGACCGGTGGTAACCGATGGCGACATCGGCGCCCTGTCGCGCCAGCCCGAGCGCGATGGCGCGGCCCACACGCACGGCGCCGCCCGTGACGAGCGCGATCTTGCCGGCCAGTTCCTTGACTTGCCTGGACCCCTGTGATGTCATCGAGCCGCGATGTCCGGCACCTTCCGCAACTGGTTCAAGGTCCGATTCCTCACCGGCTTCTTCGTCACGGTTCCCGTCATCGCCACCTCGTGGCTCCTGTACGTGTTCTGGGACGCCATCGACGCCTTCTTCTCGCCGGGGTACGAGCGGCTGTTCGGGCGGCGCATCCCGGGCCTCGGCTTCCTCACGGCCATGGTGGTGATCTTCGTCGTGGGCACCGTCGCCACCAACGTCGTCGGGCGGCGCATCCTCGCCCGCGTCGAGCGGCTGCTCACCAGGGTTCCCATCTTCCGCAGCATCTACCCGACCGTCAAGGAGCTGCTCGAGTCCTTCTCGCCGGAGAAGCGTACGTCGTTCAAGGAAGTGGTGCTGGCCGAGCACCCCCGCAAGGGCGAGCTCGTCTTCGGCTTCGTCACATCCGAGGTGCTCGTGGAGGGCCCCGAGGGGAAGCGGCAGATGGTGACCGTGTTCGTCCCCACCAACAATCTCTATCTCGGCGACGTCATCGTGATCGCGCGGGAGGAGGCGCTCAGCACCGGGCTCACGATCGAGGAGGGCATCCGCATCATCCTCTCGGCCGGCACCGCCACGCCGGCCCGGCTCCCGCGCCAGCGCCCCTGATCACCTCCGGGTCCAGTGGCCCGCCAGGGGGTCGGACTCGAATATTCAAGGGCGGAGGGGCGTCTGAAAGATCGAGGTATACTTCCAGTGATGTCGTCCCTCGGCTGCTTGTGGAACCGATCCCGCCTCGATGCCTACACCGACGGCGCCCTCGAACCGCCCGCGGCGCGCGCCGTCACCGCCCATGTCGAGCGCTGCCCTGCCTGCCGCACGACGGTGGAGCGCCTCAGGCGACTGCGTGACTTGGTCAGCGTGGAGGCCGGCCGGGCGGAGGATCCCGACTGGACGGGTTTCTGGCCGGCGGTGTGCCGGCGGATCGCGAGGGAGCCGGCGCGTCCCGCCGTGAAGGACGCCTGGTGGCTGCCGTTCTGGAAGCCCGTCTGGGGACATCCGCGGTTGGCCACGGTCACGGCCGCCATGGCGGCCCTGCTGCTGAGCTTCTCGTTCTGGCCCGGCCAGGAGGGCGAGGTGGCGTGGGCGGGGCCCGTGGTCGTGCAGGACGTGAGCACCGCCGACCCCGGCGGCAGCGTGATGGTCTACTCGACGCCGGACCGGGACGTGACAGTGATCTGGGTCTTCTCACCCGAAGCTACCCGCTAATCGCGGTCAACCGGTCCTTGGCCAGCGGCGCTTCCTCCGACTGGGGGAAGTTGTCCAGCAGATACCGCAGCCTCTGCTGGGCGAGCCTGGTCTGCTTGAGCTCGATCAGCGTCAGCGCTTCCTTGTAGATCGCGGTCGGCACCTTCTCGCCTCGCGGGTAATTCAGCACCACCTTGCGGAACTCCTGCACCGCCTGCTCCAGCTCGCGCGTGGCCTTGCTCGTCTGCCCGGCGCCGGCGCTGGCGCGCGCCAGGCTGAAGTAGGCCTCGCCCACCCAGTACTGGGCCTTGTCCGCGAGGGGCGAGTCGGGGAAGCGGCGAACGAATTCGCGAAAGCCCGAGACGGCCAGAGGGAAGTTGCCCTTGGTGAAGTCGAGATAGGCCGCCTGATAGGCCTGCTCCGGGGTCGGTCCGTCCCCCGATGGCCGGGGCGACGGGGTCACGACAGGCGCAGATCCCGGGGGAGCGGCGCCGGGCGCTGTTGCGGGGCGGGCGGCGATCTGGCGGTTCAGGGCCTCGACCCGCTCGGAAAGCTCTTCGACGCGCGCCGAGAGCCGTGAGAGCTCCGTGGTGAGGGTGTCGAGCCGTCCCGACAGCGCGCCCTGCTGTCGGGAACTGTCCGCGGCCTGCTCCCGGTTGCGGCGGTCGATCTGGCCGAGCACCGCCTCGGTGTCGCCCCGGGCGCGGTGGACCGAGAGGGTCAACGCATTCAGGTCCTGGCGGAACTGGGCGACGTCCTGATGGAGCCC
>JACOVB010000403.1 GCA_016177555.1 Candidatus Rokuibacteriota bacterium | reverse complement strand
TCTGCCGGTCCGCGATCGAGCGGGTGACCGGGCAGGCCAAGGCTCCGATCCACCGGCCGTCGCGGGCCGCGGACCAGTCGTTCCTCGCCAACGGCGTGCCCGCGTTCTCCACGTATCCGCTCCTGCCCGACGGTCACCCCGATCGCCGGCCGTGGACCGGCGGCTGCGCGAACGCCTGGTGGTGGCACAGCGAGTTCGACACGCTCGACAAGGGGGACAAGGAGATTCTCGCCCTCGACACGAAGGTGTCGCTCGGGGCGGTGATGGAATTGTGCACCACCGACGTGCTGCCCATGGACCACGTCGCCACCGGGCGCGAGGTCCACGACTTCGTCCAAGGACTGGCGGAGACGGTCGGCCGCCACGTCGACCTCGCCCCGGCGCTGGCGGAGGCCAGGCGCTTCCTCGGTGCCGCCGAGCGGCTCGAAGCGGCGAAGGCCGGGGCGCGCGGCGCCGAGGCGCGAAAGATCAACGACGTGCTGATGCGCCTGTCGCGCGTGCTCAACCCCGTGATCTACAGCCAGGCCGGCCGGTTCCAGCACGACCCGGCCGAGTGGTCGCCGATCATGCGGGCGACGTCGACCTACGCGCTGGGCGGGCTCGCCCGCGCCGCCGCGCTGCCGGCGATGGCCGGCCAGCACGAGTACGGCTTTCTCCGGGCGCAGGTCGTGCGGGAGCGCAATCGCCTCGTGACGGCGCTGCGCGAGGCCACGCGGCTGGTGGAGGCGACGCTGGCGGCGTGAGAGCCGCCTGGTTCGAGCGCTACGGCCCGGCCCGGGACGTCCTGAAGGTGGGCGAGCTGCCCACGCCCGAGCCGCGCCAGGGCGAGGTGCGCGTCCGCGTCCACGCCTCCGGCATCAACCCGTCTGACGTCAAGCGGCGCTCCGGCATCAGGGAGCGGGCCGGCTACCCGCTCATCGTGCCCCACAGCGATGGCGCCGGAGTCATCGACGCGCTGGGCCCCGGCGTCGAAGGGTGGAAGGCCGGCGACCGCGTCTGGATCCACACCGCGCAGCGCGACCGCGCCTTTGGCACCGCCGCCGAGTACGTCACGCTGCCGGTGCATCTGGTCGTGGCCCTGCCCGAGAGTTGCGACTTCCTCGCCGGCGCCGGTCTCGGCGTCCCGGCCATGACCGCGCACGTCTGTCTCTTCGACGATGGTCCACCGCTGGCAGGCCGCGCCGGGTCCGCTCCACCGCGTGACAGCTCCGCCGGCACGCCGGCGAGCCGCTCGAACGCGCTCGCGGGCCGGACGGTGCTGGTCACCGGTGGCGCGGGTGCCGTCGGCTCCTACGCCGTGCAGCTCGCGCGGCTCGCGGGCGCCCGCGTCCTCACGACCGTCAGCACGCCTGACAAGGCGGCGATCGCCCGGGACTGCGGCGCGGACGTGGTCATCAACTACCGCGACGAGGACGTCGCGGCCCGCGTGATGGAGGCCACCGACGGCCGCGGCGTGGACCGCGTGGTGGAGGTCGACCTCGCCGCCAACATCGCCGTCACCGATCGGGTGCTCGCGCGCAACGGCGTGCTCGCCGCGTACTCGACGATGTCCGACCCGACGCCGCGCGTGCCGGTGCAGTCGCTGATGTTCCGCAGCGCCGTCATCCGCCTCGTCGCCATGCAGACGGTCCCCATGGCGATCAAGGTCGCGGCCGCCGCCGCCATCCGCGACTGGTGCGCGGCGGACGCGCTCCGCCACCCGCGCTCATCCGTGCTGCCCCTCGACGCCATCGCCGACGCGCACGAGCTGGTGGAGAGCGGCCGGGTGGTCGGCAAGGTGGTGCTGGCGGTCACGCCCGGAGGATAGCGCGAGCGCAAAGACGGGCGCGGCTCGCTGTCACGCGCTGGGCCGCGTCAGGAGGGGGCGCGATTGGGCCACGCAATTAGGCCATCCGCGGGATGGACGCCTGTCGGAGCGTCCGCTATAATCGCCTGCGTCGGATGTCCAAGAGGGGAATCGTCCCGAACCGCAGCGAGGAGATTCGCATGAAAAGGCTCAAGCTTACGGGTTTCCTGGGCATCGGGTTGTCGTGTGTCGTCTTCGCCTTCGTCGCCTCCGCTCAGC
>JACOVB010000402.1 GCA_016177555.1 Candidatus Rokuibacteriota bacterium | reverse complement strand
CTCGGGCCCCGGCAGTGCGGGAAGACCACCTTCATCCGCCAGGCGCTTCCCGGGTGGAGCTACCTCGACCTCGAGCGCCCCTCGGACGCCGCCGCTCTGAGCGCCGACCCCGAGGCGCGGCTCGCGCAATTCCGGGGCCCCGTGATCCTGGATGAGGCCCAGCGGATGCCCGGACTGTTCCCCGTCTTGCGGGGCGCGGTGGACCGCGCCGGGCGCCGGACCGGCCGCTACGTGCTGCTCGGGTCGGCGTCACCGGCGCTCATGCGGCACATCTCCGAGTCGCTTGCCGGGAGGACGGCGTTCGTGGATCTCCCCCCGTTCAGGTGGGACGAAGTCGCCGGGCACAGGGAAGCCCGCGGCCTCGCCACGCTCTGGTTCCGCGGCGGTTTTCCGGTGGCGTTCCTGGAGCGTGATCATCGGGCCCGGCACGACTGGCTGGAGGCCTACGCGCGGACCTTCATCGAGCGGGACCTCCCCCTGCTGGGCATCGACGTGTCGGCGGCCCAGATGCGCCGGCTCTGGGCGATGCTGGCCCACGTGAACGGCGGGATCTGGAACGCCTCCCAGCTCTCCGCCTCGCTGGGCGTGAGCTACCACACCGTCAATCGCTACGTGGACATCCTGGAGCACACCTTCCTGATCCGGAAGCTGCCGCCGTACTTCGCCAACATCGGCAAGCGGCTCGTCCGGAGCCCGAAGGTGTACTTCCGGGACACGGGCCTGCTCCACTACTTCCTGGGGATCCACTCGCCGGAGGCGCTCGACACCCATCCAGCCCGGGGGGCGAGCTGGGAAGCGTTCGTGATCGATCAGCTCGTCTCGGCGTTCCAGCGGGCCGTCCCCGGGAGCCGCCCCTACTTCTGGCGCACGGCCCAGGGCGACGAGGTCGACTGCCTGATCGATGTGGGGTCCAGGCTCGTGCCGTTCGAGATCAGGCTCCACTCGGCGCCGACGGCGGACGATGCACGGGGCTTGCGTCGATGCATGCGGGACCTGGAGGTGGCGCGCGCCTACCTGCTGTATCCGGGGCGGGAGCGGTACTCGCTGGGGGACGGCGTGACGGCCCTGCCCGTCGGACAGCTCCTGGCCCGCCCCGGGAACGTCCGCCACCTCTGACCCGGAGCGGGGGCTAGAACGAGCGGATGAGGCGCTCGACCCGCTCGTCGTGGCTCTGGAACGGGTCCTTGCAGAGGATGGTCTCGCGCTCCGGGTCGTTGAGCTTGAGGTACACCCAGTCCACGCGGTAGTCCTTGCCCTTGAGGTTCGCCTGCCGGATGAACTCGCCGCGGAGCCGCGCCCGCGTGGTCTGCGGCGGCAGGTGCTTGGCACCCTCGATCAGCTCGTCGGTGGTGATCCGGTCCACCAGGTCGTGCTGGAGCAACCGGAAATAGATCCCGTGGTCGGGCCGGATGTCGTGGTACTGCAGGTCGATGAGCGAGACCTTGGGCTCGCGCCACGACAGCTTGTTCTTCTCCATGAAGCTCTCGATCAGCCCCTTCTTGATGACCCAGTCCACCTCGCGATGGAGCCGCATGGGGTCCGTGGCGAGGGCGTCGATCACGGCGGTCCAGCGCTCGAGCACGTCGTGGGTGGCGGGGTCCGCGTCGATGGCGCGCACGTAGCGGGTGGCGTACTCGAGGTACTCGATCTGGAGATCGAGCGCCGAGATCGTGCGGCCGTCCTTGAGCCTCACCGTCTCCCTCAGCGTGGGATCATGACTGATATCCCGAATCGCCTGGACGGGGGACTGAAGGCTGTAGTCCCGGTCGAAGTGGCCGTCCTCGATCATGTCGAGGATGAGCGCGGTGGTGCCGACCTTGAGGTAGGTGGCCACCTCCGACATGTTCGAGTCGCCGACGATCACGTGCAGCCGCCGGTACTTCTCGGCATCCGCGTGCGGCTCGTCGCGGGTGTTGATGATGGAGCGCGACGAGGTCGTGGCGCCCGAGATCTCCTGGCAGATGTGCTGGGCCCGCTGGGAGAGGCAGTAGTGGAAACCGCGCGGAGTCTGCAGCACCTTGCCCGCGCCGGCGAAGATCTGGCGCGTCACGAAGAAGGGGATGAGCCCCTCGGCGAGCCGCTGGAAGGACACGTCCCGGCTCACGAGGTAGTTCTCGTGGCAGCCGTAGGAGTTGCCCGCCGAGTCGGTGTTGTTCTTGAAGAGGAGGATGTTGCCGGAGATCCCGTCCTCGCGCAGCCGCTTCTCCGCCTGATGGAGCAGGTCCTCCACGATGCGCTCGCCGGCCTTGTCGTGGGTGACGAGCTCGGCGACGTCGTCGCACTCGGGGGTGGCGTACTCGGGGTGGAAGCCCGTGTCGAGGTAGAGGCGCGCGCCGTTCTCCAGGAACACGTTGGCGTTGCGGGCCCCGGGGATGACCTTCTCGAAGAGGTACCGCGCGACGTTGTCCGGCGAGAGGCGCCGCTGGCCGTTCAGCGTGCAGGTCAGGCCGTACTCGTTCTCGATCCCGAAGATACGGCGCTACAT
>JACOVB010000397.1 GCA_016177555.1 Candidatus Rokuibacteriota bacterium | reverse complement strand
TGGTGGTGGACCAGGTGCTCGAGACCCGGGCGTAGAGCGCGCCCGACTGGCTCCGCGTCTCGGCCGCGTAGGGCCGGCCCTTCTTGAGGTCGTCCTGGTAAAACCAGGTGTCCGTGTAATTGCCGAGGGCGTCGATGGCGCGCACCGCGCCGTGCCCGCGGAACTCGGTGCCGTTGGGGCTCAGGCCGAGGTCGCGATAGTCATAGGCCGTGGTCAGGGTCCCCCCCCGCCCGTCGGTGACGGCGCGCTGGCTGACGCGATAGCGGTCGAGCGCGCTGATGTAGGAGTAGCCGGCGAGCGTTGAGAGGCCCCACGGATCCGGGGTGATGGCGGCGGTCCAGTCGGCGCACCCCACGACCTGGTTGTACTCGTTCCAGGCCGGCGACTTGCACGCCGAGAAAAGCTCCCACATGCCGACGATGCTATTGCCCTCGGCATGCCCGAGCAGGGTCGAGAAGCCCCAGCCGTCGGGGGCGGTGCCGAGGCCGTACTCCGAGCAAGACGGCGGGCCGATGATATTGCCCCACTCGTCGCGCGGATACGCTGCGGACGTGCAGACCCGGTAGAGCGGCACCGTCTCCCAGTCCGCCGCGGACAGGATGTGGCCTACGGACACGGTATACCCGTAGGGATCGGTTGTAAGGCTCGGCGCCCACATTCCGCAATCCACCACGTTGCCGAACTCGCCCGTCACGTAGGCCTCGCACGACGAATACAGCGGCCTTGTCTGCACCCGCTCGTAGGTGAAGCTGACGTCGGCGCCGAGGCCATTGGTGGCCGTGCTCAGGCGCGCGCTGGTGTAGCTGAAGCTGGCCGGGGGCAGCGTGGCGGTGCCGTCGCTGCCGGCGACCGTCACGGTGCGGAGCGTGAGATCGCCCGGGGTGCCGTCGTCCCAGGTCCTGGTGGGATCGCGATCCGCCGAGTAGTCGTAGCCGAGCGCGTACCGGCGGACGAGGCTCGCCCCCACCCGCACCTCGATGGCGTCGAGGCGCTGGGTCTCGAAGAAGGCCATCCCCTGGGCGGCGCTGCTGTCCGTGTAGTCCCCCCGCGTGCCGCTCCGGACGAAGCGCACCTCGCGCGTGGCGCCCACCGCGCCGCCGCCCGCGTAGGCCCAGGTGATCACGTCCGGGTACACGGCGCGATCGTAGACGCGCGTGGTGCCGTACACCATGGCCGTCTGCTTGGCATAGGCATAGCGCACGACGACTCCGCTCGGCGTGTTCACCTCGTCGAGGAGGTACTTGTAGACCGCCGGGGTGACGAGGTCGGGGCGGTAGGCGTTGGCCCGGCTGTCGGGGTTTTGGCCGAAGACGTGGACGGCGCCGTCCTTGGTGGTGAGCGTCCAGTAATCCGTCGCACCCGAGGTGTCGTACTTGAGCCGGACGAAGATCTCGTCCTTGGTACGGTAGAGCTTCTGGGGGCCGTCCACCAGCACCAGGTCGTGGGCGCGGCCACCGTAGACCAGCCGGAACGTATCGTCCGCGGTGTTGCGCAGGATGAAGCCGCCGAGGTCGAGCGTCCAGCCCAGGCCCGGCCCCTGCCATTGGTCGGTCTGGAGCAGATCGTCGATCGGCGTGCTGTTGTAGCGGAGCCGAATGACAGGGGCCACGCCCGCGGCCCCGGGCGGCACGGCGATGGCGATCTCGGAGGTGGCCCCGCCCGTGAAGAGGTCCGTCTGGAAGGACTCCAGCGAGAACGTCGCCATGGGGGTGACGGCCCCGCTGGAGGCGCTGGCGGTCTGCACCCCGCCGCCCCCGGCGCCGGGCTTGCCAGGCCTGGCGGGAGCCATCGAGCTCGGGGGCGGATCGGCGGCCGCGGCGAGAAGGACCGGGGTGTCGCGCAACGGCGCCGGTGGCGCCGACGCGCCGCGCTCGGCCGCCACGACGATCGGCGGGCCGAGCGCGGTGAGCATGAGGGAAACACCTGACAGCACCAGGGGAACACCTGACAGCGCGCGCCGGATCGAGGCGAGAACGTCCCGTGGTGCCATGGCGGCCTCCGAACTAGAGCAAGAGAACATTCGCACTAGAGCAAGAGAATATCCGCCGACTCCGAATCGCTCGGCAAGACGTCTACCTCGACGCGAAGGACCGCGTCAAGGGTCTTGTGGTCAGGAACTATGGGGGAGACAGTGAAGCGTATGGGCGGCAGGGCGGGGCACGAGGTGGTTGGGCGCCGCGCGCCGGGCTACAGCGGGATCTCGGTGATCGAGAAGATCGCCATCAGCATGGCGACGACGATGAAGCCCACGACGAGGCCGACCGCCAGGATGATGCCCGGTTCGAGCAGGCTGGTCAGCCGCTTGACGGTCCGTCGCACCTCGACATCGAGGGTCTCGCCGAGCTTGAGCAGCATGTCCTCGAGCCGGCCGGTTTCCTCGCCCACGCGCACGAGGTGGAGCGCCAGGGGGGGGAACATCCCCACGCCGGTCATGGCAGCGGACAGCGCCGTTCCCCGCCTGACCTGGTCGCCCAGCCGGGCCACCGCATGGCGGAGGACGCTATTCGAGGTCGTGTCCTCGGCGGCACCCAGCGCGGTGAGGATTGGCACCCCGCCCCTCAGGAGGGTGCCGAGGATGAGAGCGAACCGGGCCACCTCCGCCTTGAGGACGATGCTGCCCGCCAGCGGGAGGCGCAGCGCGAGGCGGTCCCACCACCAGCGTCCAGTCTCGGTGCTGAGCCCCGTCCACGCGCCGAGCAGCGCAGCGCCGCAACCCAGCAGCAGCCCCCACCAGTGGCGCTGCAGCGCCGCGCTCGTCGCCAGCAGCATCTCGGTCGGCAGCGGCACTGGCTGGCCGAGGTCGCGGAAGATCTCCGCAAACCGGGGCACGACGAAGGTCATGAGGAAGACCACCGTGGCGGCGCCCACCGCCATGAGCAGCGCGGGGTAGACCAGGGCCGAGGTGACCGTGTCCCGGAACTCCTGCGCGTCTTCCAGGACGCGCGCAAGACGTCCGAGCGTGGCCTCCAGCACGCCGCCCTTCTCGCCCGCCCTGACCATGCTCACGTACAGCCGCGAGAAGGGCCGCGGATGATGCTTCGCCAGCGCCTCGCTCAGGGCGCTGCCCCCCTGGATGCTCCGGAGCAGGTCGCCCGTGATGGTGGCCAGGCGCGGTGTGGGCGCAGCGGCCTGCAGGATGCCGAGCGCGCGATCCACCGGGAGGCCCGCTTCGAGCAGGCTCGCGAGCTGCTGGGTGAAGGCGACGAGGTCGTGCCGCGCGACGGACTGGCGCCCGAGCCGGAGCCGGGCGAAGAGGGAGAGCCGATCGGACGCGTGTTCCGGGGCGACGTGGACGGGGAAACAGGCGTCGCGCTGCAGCCGTTCCACCACGGCGCGGGCATCCGCGGCCTCCATGACGCCGGCGACCACGTTCCCGCTCCGATCGAAGGCTCGATAGAGGAAGGTGGCCATGAGCCCTCTCAGCTCTCCTCCCGGCTCACGCGGACGACCTCCTCGACGGTGGTGATGCCCGCTCGGGCCTTGATCCAGCCGTCCTCGGCCAGCGTGGTCATGCCGGCCTCCACGGCGTGGCGGCGGAGCGCTCCGGCGGGCACCTTGCGGAGGATGAGGCTCCGCACCTCCTCGCTGACCCTGAGCAGCTCGTACATGGCGGTCCGCCCACGGTAACCGGTGCCGCGACAGGCGTCACATCCCCGGCCGCGCGACAGCTCGACTCCCGGAGTCTCGGTGATTCCGATGGCCAGGAGATCGGCGGGGTCAGGGCTGTATGGGCCCCGGCATTGCTCGCATACGCGGCGCACCAGCCGCTGGGCGAGCACGCCCGCGAGGACGGACGAGACCAGGTACGGCTCGGCGCCCATGTCCTGCAGGCGGGTCACGGCACTTGTCGCATCGTTCGTGTGGAGCGTCGAGAACACCAGGTGCCCCGTGAGGGCGGCCTGGATGGCGATGTCCACGGTTTCCAGGTCGCGGATCTCGCCGACCATGATCACGTCCGGATCCTGGCGCACGATGTGACGCAGCCCGTTGGCGAAGGTGAGACCGATCTTCGGGTTCACGGGGATCTGATTGACGCCCATGAGCTGATACTCGACGGGGTCCTCGATGGTGATGATCTTCTTGTCCGGCGCATTGATCTTGTCCAGCGCCGCATAGAGGGTGGTCGTCTTGCCCGATCCCGTGGGCCCCGTCACGAGCGTGATGCCATGCGGCCGCCGGATCAGCCGGCCGAGCTCCACGGCCATGGCGGACGATAGCCCGAGTCGCTCGAAGGGCAGGAAGACGGACGAGCGATCGAGCAGGCGCATGACGATGGACTCGCCGTGGACCGTGGGCATGGTGGAGACCCGGATGTCGATGCGGCGGCCCTGGATCGTGACGCGGATGCGCCCGTCCTGCGGCAGGCGCCGCTCGGCGATGTTCATCTCCGCCATGAGCTTGATCCGGGAGGTCAGCGCCGCCTGGAGCCGCCGGGGCGGCGCCTCCTGATCGTAGAGCAGCCCGTCGATGCGGTAGCGCACGCGCAGCGCGCTCTCGAAGGGCTCGATGTGGATGTCGGAGGCATCGGCCGCCACCGCTTCTTCGAGGAGGAGGTTGACCAGGCGGACCACGGGCGCTTCGAGCGCCAGGTCCCGCAGGTGGGTCACGTCCTCCTCGATCTCTCCGCCCGGGGCGGCGACACCCGCGACGATCTGCTGGAGCGCCGTGGGGGGCGTGCCGCCCCAGGTGCGCTCGATCGCCGCCAGGATGGCCTCCCCGGGCGCCACGCAGATCGTCAGGCGGGTGCCCAGCGCCTGGCGCAGGTCGTCCAGCAGGACCACGCTGGTGGGATCCGCCGTGGCGACGGTGACGGTGGAGCCGTCCACCGCCACCGGGCACACCGCATACTGGCGCATGTACTTCAGGGACAGCGCGTCGAGGACCGGCAGGGTGGATGGGATCTCGTC
>JACOVB010000396.1 GCA_016177555.1 Candidatus Rokuibacteriota bacterium | reverse complement strand
GGCGGCGCCGACGTCGTTCACGTGCATCGCGGGAAGGAGCACTGGCTCGCGGCCGTCGCCAACCGGCTCTCGGCCACGCCGCGGCCCCTCGTGAGGACCCGGCACATCGTCCAGCCCATCCGCCCCCATGCGCTCAACCGCTGGCTCTACCGCGAGGCGACGGACTTGGTGGTGACGGTGACCGAGGCCATCCGGCGGCAGTACATCGCCGCAGGGCTCGCGGCTGCGGGACAGGTGGTCACACTTCCCGGCGGCGTGGACGTCGAGCGCTTTCGCCCCGGACTCGACGGAAGTCAGCTCCGTCGCTCGCTCGGGGTCGGCGCCGAGGTGCCGCTGATCGGACTCTTCGGGGGCTTCCGCGTCATGAAGGGGCACGCAGTGGCCGTCGCCGCCGCCACGCGGCTGTGCGCGGAAGGCCGGCGCTTTCACCTGGCCTTCGTGGGGCAGGGCGGGATGGAGCCCGCGATCCGCCGGTGGGTGGCGGAGGCGGGGCTCGGGGAGCGCGTGTCGGTGAGCGGCACCGCAGCCAGCGCCGAGAGCGTCATGGCGGCCTTCGACGCAGCGCTGTACGTCCCGCTCGAGTCGGATGGCATGTCGCGAGTGCTTTTCGAGTACCTGGCCCTGGGGAAGCCCGTGGTGGCGAGCCGGGTCGGCGTGGTCCCCGAGGTGCTGGCCGATGACGACAGCGCGCTCCTCGTTCCCGCCGGGGAGTCCGGGCCCCTGGCGCGGGCAGTGGCCAGGATCCTCGACGATGCCCCGCTGCGGAGCCGGCTCGGCGAGGCGGCCCGCCGGCTGGTGGAGTCCCGGCTGTCCGGCGCCAGGATCGCGCGCGATCTGGCCTCCCTCTACGCCAAGATGGCAAGCGCCGGGAGGGAGCGGCGCCGCCGGTGAAGGTGTCCGTCCTCTGCTTCGACGTCTCGAGCAACGCCGCTGGCCGCGCCCATCTGCTGGCGCGGCTCCTCTCCCCACGGTATGAGGTCCAGGTGGTCGGGTTGCGGGGCGGGGTCGGGGTCTGGCCGCCCGTCGCCGAGGACGGCGTCCAGTACGCGAGCCTGCCCGCGTGGAAGCTCCCAGGGTTCCTCGCGTCCATCCCAGCGCTGCTGAGACTCGCTGACGGCGACATCCTGTACGCCTCGAAGCCGAGACTGCCGAGCGCGGGCATCGGGTACCTGAAGCGGCTGACGGCGCGGAGACCGCTGCTCCTCGACATCGACGACTGGGAGCTGGGGTTCTTCCTTCGCGGCGGTCCATGGGGAACGCTGGGCCGGGCCCTCAACATCGCCAACCCCACGGGGCTCCCGTGGACCTGGCTGATGGAGCGTCTGACCGGCCTGGCGGATGGCATTACCGTGGCCTCGCGCTTTCTCCAGCAGCGCTTCGGCGGCGCGCTCTTGCCCCATGTCAGGGACACCGAGGCGTGGCGCCCTGGTGCCGCCGATCCGCGTCCCGTGCGCCAGCGCCTCGGGATCGATCGCGAGCGGCTCGTGATGTTCCTCGGGACCATTCGCGGATACAAGGGGGTGGAGGATCTCTGCGAAGCGGTGGTTCGCCTGAAGCGTCCGGATATCGTCCTGGCCCTCGTCGGGACGGATCCGGCGAGCCCCGGCGGCCAGCGACTCCGAGAGCGCTATCCGGCCATCAGGCTGATGGGTGCCATTGCATTTCACGAGGTGCCCGTGTACCTCGGCGCCGCCGACATCGTCGCCGTCCCCCAGCGGCAGAGCAGCGACACGCGCGGGCAGGTACCGGCCAAGATCTTCGACGCGATGGCCCTCGGGCGCGCCGTGATCTCGACGCCGGTCTCCATGATCCCCGAGATCCTCGATGGCTGCGGGATGCTCGTGCCTCCTGGGGACGTTGCGGCACTCGCCGGGGCGATCGCCCGGCTGGCCGATCATCCCGATGAAGCAGCCGCCCTGGGGCAGCGCGCGAGAGAGCGCTGCGTCGAGCGCTACAGCTTCGACGCGGCTCGCCGCGTCCTGTTCCCGCTCGTGGAGCGGGTGGCAGCCGCGCGATGAGGATCGCCCTCATCTGCCGCCCCTTCGTCTTCCACGGCGGCGTGGAGACCGCGACCGCGGGTCTCATCGGGGAGCTCGTCCGTCAGGGGCACTCGATCGACCTGATCACCACCCGGGGACAGCCGGAGGTGCCCGGCGTCAACGTGCGAGCCCTCGACATCCCGCGCCATCCGTCACTGGTGAGGCTCCTTGCCTTTGCCGTGGCCGCGAGACGGGCGACCCGGAGTCGTCCCTACGATCTGGTCCAGAGCCACGAGCGCTGCCTCGCTCAGGACATCTACCGCGCCGGCGAGGGCACTCACCGAGGCTACCTGGCGGCCATGGGCCGCCGATGGGCGAGAGTTGATCCTTACCATCGAATGGTCATGTGGCTGGAACACCGCATCTTTTCTCTGAACGCCGCGAGGGAGGTCGTGGCTATCTCCCGCCTGGGCAAGGCCGAGATCGAGCGTCTGTTCGGAACTCCGCCGGAGCGGGTGACGGTTGTCCACAACGGCGTGGACCTCGAGCGCTTCCACCCCGACAGCCGGGAGAAGTTCGGCGGCCAGACACGGCAAGAGCTCGGGCTCGGCGGGGAGGCGTGGACGGTGCTCTTCGTGGGATCGGGTTTCGAGCGAAAGGGGCTGGGACCCCTCCTGGAGGGGTTCGCGCTGGCCCGAGACCGCCGGGCCAGGCTCATCGTGGCGGGCAAGGGGAGGATCGAGGCCTACCGGCTCGTGGCAGAGCGGTTCGGCATCGCCGAGCGGGTCGTCTGGGCTGGACCCCGCCCCGATGTGGAGCGGCTTTACGGCGTGGCCGACGTGGTCGCGCTCCCGGCGCGCTACGAGCCATTTGGCAATGTCCACCTGGAGGCGCTGGCCTCAGGGGTGCCGGTTCTCTCGAGCGCCGCCGCCGGGGGAGCCGAGCTCATCTCGGCTGGGCAGAACGGAGAGGTGGTCCAGGAGGTCACGGGTAGGGCCATCGCTCGGGCCCTCGACCAGATCCGGGACGCCGATCCCGTCAGGCTTGCCATGGC
>JACOVB010000023.1 GCA_016177555.1 Candidatus Rokuibacteriota bacterium | reverse complement strand
GCGGAGAGTGCGCGGGCGGGGCCGGGGGTGCCGACGGGGGTCAGGGGCAGCGTCGACAGAGGCCCTCAGGAGCGGGCTACGTGAGGGCGACCCCGGTGGATCACGATGCCGTGGCCCGCGAGCTCGCCGCCTATCTCGACTTCCTCGGCGAGCCGCTCGACGGCGACGGGCTCGACCGCGACATCGCCCGCTGGCAGGAGATCTACGACGGCACGCGCGGCGTGATGCCGCTCGTGGTGGATCCCGCGGGCACCGTGGTCGGCACCGCGGGCGTCCGCCTCCTCGCCCCGGGCGTGGGCGAGCTCAAGCGCATGTGGATCCGGCTGGAGCAGCAGGGGCGGGGCCTCGGCCGGCCCTCCTGGACGGCTGTCTCGCCGAGGCGCGCGGCCTCGGCTGCCGCCTGCTGCGGCTGGACAGCGAGCGGCTCGAGGCGGCGGTGCACCTCTACCGCGCCCACGGCTTCACCGAGATCGCCGACTACAACGGCAACCCGCGCGCGGAGCTGTGGATGGAGGCGCGCCTCTGAGCCGTCCGCGGGCGCCCCCGCGTCTCAGCGCGGTCGCCGGCTCACCGTCTTCCGCGTGGAGTACTCAGCCACACGCTCGGCGAGGCGGGAGACGAAGCCTTCGTCCCCCAAGAGGTCGTCCTTGGTCGGAGGCCGGCCCCCCTCCATGTACTCCCGGAGCGCGCGGTTGACCTGAGTCTGATAGGGTTCGGCTCCTCGCTTGGCGGCTCTGGCCTTGAAGAATTGCAGCACGTCGTTGTCCAGCATGATCGTGATCCTGACCTTGGTGTGCCGGTCCAGATCCTCGATCGGTGGAAGATCCCGAACGGTCCCCCGTTTCGCTCGACTGAAATCATATTCCTTCTTCATGGCTCTTGACCTCGCGCCGAGTGGCGCGCCGTGAGGAGATGATCCGGATGTGGTCTCCGCGCTCGGTGAAGACGGTCACCAGGAGGCGCCCTCTGTCGGACCGCCCGATGCGGATGATCCGCTCCTCCGCGTGAGAGTGATCCTCGTCACGCAGTTCCATTCCCAGGGGGTCGAAGAAGGTGGTCCGAGCCTCCGAGAACTCCACCCCGTGCGACCGAAGATTGCGCTGTGCCTTGGCGTCGTTCCACAGGAACCGCACGCAGACAGTATATGCATGTAATGCATATCCGTCAAGCGCGGTGACGGTGCGGTCAGGCCGTCCAGGTCCCCCAGCGGCCGTGCTCCACGGCCGCGAGGAATTCGGCCACGTGCAGGTTGAAGGCGCCCGGCTCCTCGATGGTGGTCGTGTGGCCGCTCATGGGCAGGATACAGTGCAGCTCCACACCGTTGACGCGCGTGATGGGCCTGTGGCCTCCGGCGATGGGGGAGTCGTGTGCTACACTTCCCCGGCTTCTAGCACGCGCGCGTCGCAGCATGCAAGCTCCTGATTGAGGAGGGCCCTTGGATACCGGCCGGCCGCTGACGCAGGCACCGCGAGGCATGGTGGCCTCGCCCCATCCACTGGCCTCGCGGGCCGGCGTCGAGATCCTCGAGGCGGGCGGCTCCGCGGTGGACGCCGCCATCGCCGCCGTCGCGGTGCTCTGCGTGGTCTACCCGCACATGACGAGCGTGGGCGGGGACGCCTTCTGGCTCATCCACGACGCGCGCCGCGGCGGCGTGCGCTTCCTCAACGGTGGCGGTCGGGCGGCGGCGGCGGCCTCGCTCGAGTGGTTCGCCTCTCGCGGCCTCGGCGAGATCCCGCTCCACGGCATCGTGCCCGCGACGCTCACCGTGCCCGGGGCCGTGGACAGCTGGTGCGAGGCACAGGCCGGCCATGGTCGCCTGACCCTCGCGCGCGATCTCGCGCCGGCCATCGGGTACGCGCGCGAGGGCTTCGAGGTGACGGAGCGGCTGGCGCGGTGGACGGGCGAGGCCGCCGAGGGGCTCGCCGCGAGCGCCGAGGCCGCGGCCATCTTCCTCCCCGGGGGCCGGCCGCCCCGGGCCGGAGAGCGGCTCGCCAATCCGGACCTCGCGCGGACGCTGGAGGCCATCGGGACCAGCGGCCGCGGCGCGTTCTACCAGGGCGAAGTCGCGCGGGAGATCGTCCGCCACTCACGCGCGCATGGCGGCTTCTTCTCCGAGCGGGACTTCGAGGCCCAGCGCGCCCGCTGGGGCGAACCGCTGTCGGGGACGTACCGGGGTGTCACGATCTATGAGACACCGCCGCCCACCCAGGGGCTCGCCGTGCTCGAGATGCTGAATCTCCTCGAGCCCTACGACCTGGGGGCGATGGAGTATCTCGGGCCCGACCACGTGCATCTCCTGGTGCAGGCCAAGATGCTCGCCTTCCACGACCGGGACCGCCTGCTGGCCGACCCGGACTTCGCGAAGGTCCCGGTGGAGCGGCTGCTGTCGCGCGCCTATGCCGACGCGCGGAGACGGCTCATCGATCCCGCGCGAGCCCTGCCCTGGGATGGCGTGCCGGCCTCGGGGAGCCTCGCGGGCGACACCGTCTACGTCTGTGCGGTGGACGCCGAGGGCAATGCCGCCTCGCTGATCCAGAGCCTGTACGGGATCTACGGCTCCGGCGTGGTGGCTGGCAGCACCGGGGTCGTGCTCCAGAACCGCGGCGCCTACTTCTCGCTGGATCCGCAGCATCCCAACCGCCTCGAGCCGGGAAAGGTGCCGTTCCACACGCTCATCGCCTCGCTGGCCTTCCGCGGCGACCGGCTCTGGCAGCTGTTCGGCTGCATGGGCGCCGACGGCCAGCCCCAGATCCACCTTCAGGCCTACACGGCCATGATCGACTTCGGCCGGAGCGTCGCGGAAGCGCTGGCCTCGCCACGCTGGCTGTCGGGGCGCTTCGTCCTCGGAGACCCGCGCGATCTCCTCAACATGGAGGGGCGGTTCCCGGAGCCCACGTTCACGGAGCTCGCGCGGCGCGGCCACAGGATCCACCGCTGGGGGCCGTGGAGCGAGCTGGCGGGGCACGCCCACGGCATCACCGTCGACCCCGAGCGTGGCACGCGCCTGGGCGCAGCCGATCCGCGCAGCGACGGCGCGGCCATCGGCTGCTAGCCCGTGAGCTCGCGGCGGACCAGCGCGGCGCCCTCGGCCAGCGCCCGCAGCTTCCCGCGGGCCACCTCGCGCGAGAGCGGCACCATGCCGCAATTGGTGCAGGGGGAGATCCGTTCGACGGGCACGTGTGTCATAGCCTCCCGGATGACGGCCGCGACCTGGGCCGGGGTCTCCAGCCGGTCGCTCGCCACGTCGATGGCGCCGAGGAGGATGTCCTTGTCGCCGAGGAGGCCGATGAGCGAGATCGGCACGTGGGAGGCGGCGCACTCGAGGGAGACCCCGCCGATCCGGCTCGCGGCCAGCAGGGGGAAGGTCCGCTCGTATTGCCGCCACTCGCCGCCCAGCGTCTGCTTCCAGTCGGTGTTGGCCTTGATGCCGTAGCCGTAGCAGATGTGCACGGCCGTCCGGCAGCAGAGCCCCTCCACGGCGCGGTCGAGCGCCGCGATGCCCCAGTCCCGCACCTCGTCCATGTAGACGTTGAAGGCGGGCTCGTCGAGCTGGATCATGTCCACGCCGAGCGCCTCGAGCTCGCGGGCCTCCTCGTTGAGGAGCCGCGCGAAGGCCATGCCGAGGTCCGCCCGGCTCCGGTAATGCGCGTCGTGGATCGTGTCGACGATGGTCATGGGGCCGGGCATGGTGAACTTGAGGAGCCGCGTCGTGTGGGCGCGGGCGAAGCGTACCTCCTCCGAGTGGATGGGACCCCGCCGGCGGACGGGGGCGACCACCGTGGGCACGTCGGCCTTGTAGCGGTCGGCGCGGATCCCGATGGTCACCATCTTCGAGAAGTCGATCCCCTCCACCTGCTCGACGAAGCCCCAGACGAAGTGCCGCCGCGTCTGCTCGCCGTCCGTGACGATGTCGATGCCGGCCTCTTCCTGCTCGCGCAGCGCCAGCACCACGGCGTCGCGCTTGCCCTCCTGGAGCGCGCCGCCCTCGAGCCGCCACGGCGCCCACAGCGTTTGCGGTGCGGCGAGCCACGCCGGCTTGGGCAGGCTGCCCGCGATGGTCGTCTTGAGCATGACGACGGCCATGGTATCATGGCCGCCGTGACGCGATGGCTGGCGCTCTTGATCTTCTTCTCCCTCGCTGCTACGGCCTGCGAGTCCGTCCCCGAGAAGCAGTGGTACAAGCCCGGCGGCTCCTACACCCTGGCGGACTTCCGGCGCGACGAGCAGGCCTGTACCCGCAATCGTCAGCTCGACGAGGAGTGCCTGAAGGCCCGCGGCTGGGTCCCGCTCTCCGCCGACGTGGCCCCCACCAAGGCCGAGCCCACGCCGACCAGGGGCAGCCCCACAGGCAGGTACTAGTGGCGGTCCCTGCGGCGTCTGGCATCGAGGCCGTGATCCTCGACTTCGGCGGGGTGCTCTGGGACATGCGCTGGGACGTCGCGGGGGACCTCGACCAGAACCATGGCCTGCCTCGCTCCTCCGTCTTCGAGACGCTGTACCGGACGGACATGTGGCGCGACATCGAGCGAGGCATCGGCGATCCCGCCGACTGGCGTGAGCGCGCGCACAAGGCACTCGAGGAGCGGGCCAGCCGCCCGCTGCCGCGCCTGCACGACACCTGGCGCGAGGCGCAGCACGCCATCGCGCCGAACGTGACGCTGGTGCGGGCGCTCCGGCCCCCGTACAAGGTTTCCATCCTGAGCAACGCCGACGCGACCCTGCGCCGCCGCCTCGAGCACGACATCCGCATCCACCACCTCTTCGACGACATCGTCTGCTCGGCCGAGGTGGGCATGGCCAAGCCGGAGCCGACCATCTTCCGCCTCGCCGCCGATCGCCTCGGCGTGCCGCCGGCGCGCTGCGTCTTCGTGGACGACTTCGACCAGAACATCGCCGCGGCCGAGAGCGTGGGGATGAAGGCCATCCTCTTCCGAGTGGACCGCGGCCACGACCTTCGCGCCCAGCTCGCCGCCCTGGGCGTCTTCCCCCGCGACTGGGAGGGCTCCGCATGACTCGCACCGCCGCCTTCATCAACTCGGGCGCCGATCTCGCCGAGGCTGTCACGCTGGCCGGCCGGCTGGACGCGCTGGGCTACGAGAGCGTCTGGACCACGCATGGCCTCGGGCGCGACGCCCTCCTGGTGCTCAGCGCCTACGGGCATGTGGCGCCGCGCCTGGGACTCGGCACGGGCGTCATCCCCATCTATCCGCGTCATCCGGTGCTGCTCGCCCAGGAGGCGCTCACGCTCCAGGACGTGACGGGCGGACGCCTCCGCCTCGGCATCGGCGTGAGCCACCGCCCGTCCATGGAGCAGGCTCTCGGGATCGACATGGGCGAGCCGCTCGAGGTGATGCGCGAGTACGTGAGCGTGCTCCGCGGCGCCCTCACGGGGCGTGTCGAGCACGCGGGCGCCCGCTACCGCGTGGCGTGGCAGAGCGGCCTGCCCCGGCTGCCCGCGGCGCCGCCCGTGCTCCTCGCGGGGCTCGGACCGCGCATGCTCGAGCTCGCGGGAGAGATCGCCGACGGGGTGGTGCTCTGGCTCTGCGCGCCGGAGTACATCCGTCGCGAGGCGCTGCCCGCGATCAGGCGCGGGCGCGAGCGAGCCGGGAAGCCGCTCGAGGGCTTCGAGGTGGTGGCGGCGGTGCCCGCCGCGCTCACGGTGGATCGGGCGGCGGCGGCGGCGCTCTTCAAGGCGGAGCTCACACGCTACCTCGCGCTGCCGTTCTACCGCGCGATGCTGGCCGGCAGCGGCTTCGCCGCGGAGCTCGCGGCCCATGACCGCTCGCCCGGCCCCGAGGCGGTGCCCGACCGCCTCACGGCGGCGCTGGGCGCCATCGGTGATTACCGCGCGCTCAGGGACTTCGTCGCCGCCCACCGCGAGGCCGGCGTCACGCCGCCCGCCATCCGTCCCATCGGCTTCCCCGACGCGCGGCACTATCTCCCGACGCTCGAAGCCGCCTCGGTCACCTGAGGCCGAGTCGCCGGGCGAGCGCTGCCTGGCGACGGGGCCCATGCGCGACCTGCGCTGCCACCACCGGCTGGCCCCGACGGCCGCGTACAATGGGGGCATGAGCGACGCGATCGTCGTCACGGATGCGGTGCGCATCCCGCCGTCGGCGCTCACCGTCCACGCCGTCCGGGCCTCGGGTCCGGGCGGCCAGAACGTGAACAAGGTCGCGACCAAGATC
>JACOVB010000022.1 GCA_016177555.1 Candidatus Rokuibacteriota bacterium | reverse complement strand
GGCCCCTGCCGAGGTGCTGGCGCTGCGGGCGGCCGGGCTGGAGCTGGGAAATTACCGGCTCTCCGGGGCGACGCTGTTTTCGACGGTGGAGCCCTGACCCATGTGCTGCGGGGCGGCGCTTCAGGCGCGGCTCGGCCGCGTCGTCTATGGCGCGCCGGACCCGAAGGCCGGAGCGCGAGAAGATGACGCCGGACGACATCGAGTTGGTCCGGAGGGGTGGCCGAGCCCGGTTGAAGGCGTCCGACTCGAAATCGGATAGGGGCGTGAGTCCCTCGGGGGTTCAAATCCTCTCCCCTCCGCCAAATTCATTGCAAGGCGGGACAGGTGTGCATGGGAGGGGTGACCGAGTGGCCGAAGGTGCGGCACTGGAAATGCCGTGTACGGGCAACTGTACCGTGGGTTCAAATCCCACCCCCTCCGCCAAATTGTAGGTGGTTCGCTCTGGTCGGGCGACGAGGAGGGTCCCAGATGCGAGGCGGCGACGAAGCGACGACTGAGGCGTACCCCGGGTACGCCGCAGGGAGGAGCGCCGGAGCCAACGAAGCAGATGGGCCCTCATCGTCGGCCGACGGAGGTTGGCCGTGCTAGACGGGGAGGTAGCGGTGCCCTGTAACCCGCAATCCGCTATAGCGGGGTTGAATTCCCTCTCGAGGGCCGCGGGTGTCGAATGAGACGTACGGGACGGCGTAGAGGGCTGGGCCCCACGCGACGGGATGCGTCGAACCCCGCCAGGCCCGGAAGGGAGCAACGGTAAGGCGCCCCTCTCGTGTGCCGTGGGAGTACCTGGCCGGAGCAGGTTTCGTGCGGAGATCGCGGTATCAGCGTTTCGATTGAGGGTGCACGGTCATTTTGATCCAGCCGGTTCCATGAGTTACCAGGTCCTCGCGAGGAAGTGGCGCCCGCAGACCTTCGACACGGTCGTCGGCCAGGACGCCGTCACCCGGACGCTGCGCAATGCCCTGCTGAGCGGCCGGGTCGCCCATGCCTATCTCTTCTCGGGCCCGCGTGGCGTGGGCAAGACCACGACGGCCCGGCTCCTGGCCAAGGCGCTCGCCTGCACGGCACGGACGGGCCCCGAGGCCTGCGGGGCATGCCCCTGCTGCCAGGACTTCGTCTCGGGGGCCCCCGTGGACGTGCTGGAGATCGACGCCGCCTCCAACACCGGGATCGACGACATCCGCACGCTTCGCGACAACGTCAAGTTCGCCCCCGCCCGCGGCCGCTTCAAGATCTACATCATCGACGAGATCCACATGCTCTCCGTTTTTGCCTTCAACGCCTTCCTCAAGACGCTGGAGGAGCCGCCGGCGCACGTGGTGTTCATCCTCGCCACCACGGATCCGAAGCGGATTCCCGCCACGGTGCTCTCGCGCTGCCAGCGCTTCGACTTCAAGCCGATCCCGCCTGAGCTCTTGACCCAACACCTGACCGAGATCCTCAGCAAGGAGGGCGTGGCCTTCGAATCTCCGGCGCTCCCCCTCCTGGTGCGCGCGGCCGAGGGCAGTTTGCGGGATGCGCTGTCGCTCCTGGACGCCGCCATCGCGTACGGCGAAGGGCGCCTCGAGGCGGATAGCGTCGCGCGCCTGCTCGGCTCCTCCTCGCCGGTCCATGTGCGGGCCTTCCTGGGAGCCCTCCTGACTCGCGACGGGCCGGCGGCGCTCGAGGCTGTCGATCGGGTCGCGCGCCAGGGCGAAGACCTCGAGGCATTCTGCCGGGACGTAACCGAGGCCGCGCGCCGACTCCTGGTCCTCAAGGTCGCCCCTCAGGCCTCGCTCGCCGAGCTCACCCCGGGCGAAGCCGAGGAGCTGGCCGCGGCAGTCCAGGCCGTGTCCGTGGACGAATTGCTCTATCTCCTGCGGGCGCTGCTCGAGAGCCAGACCGAGATGCGCCGCTCGCCGCTGCCGCGGGTCGAGCTCGAGATGGCGGCCGTGCGGGCCACGCGGCGCCCCGAGCCGCAGGCCATCGAGGCGCTCATCGCCCGGGTGGAGGAGGCGGAGCGGAGACTCCGCGCGGGCGGGGGCGGGGCAGTCCGTCAGGCCGTGATCCAGGAGAGCCTTCTCGATGCGCGGACCGCGAGTCCCGCGCCTCCCTCGCGCGCGCCAGCGCCGGGCGCGGTCGTGCCGGCGGCGCCGCCGGTTGCCGGTGGCAGCGGTCGCGTCATGCCGGCGGCGCCGCGCACCGGCACCCCGGCAGCAGGCGCTGCGGCCGCAGCCCCCGGACCAGCCCTGGCCAGGACGCCGTCCCGCGCCGGGAGCGAAGACCTGGCCGCGGGATGGCAGCGGGTGGTGGGCGCGATCATCGGGCGCAAGGCCCTGCTCGGCGCTGTCCTCCAGCACTGCAACCCCATGGCCGTGCGGGACGGGGCGCTCCTCGTGACCATGGCGGCCAACCCGTTTCACGACCAGCAAATCGCCGACCGCGGCAACCGCGATCTCATCAATCAGGCCGTCGAGCAGCACGTGCCAGGCGCGCACCGCCTCGAGGTGGCCCGGGACGAGGCCCCCGGATCGGGCGCCCTCACGCAACCGGCCGTGCAGGCCGTGCTGGCGGCCTTCGGGGGCGAGATCGTCGCCGTGCGGCCCCGCGCCCCCGAGGCTCGGATCCCCGAGGAAGGAGAGCATCAGTGAAAGGCTTCGGCAACCTCATGAAGGAAGCCCAGAAGCTCCAGGCGCAGATGGAGGCCATCCAGGCCGAGGCGGCCACGAAGAGGGTGGAGGCCACGGCCGGCGGCGGCATGGTCACCGTGCAAGCCAATGGCAAGCAGGAGATCGTCTCCATCAAGATCGACCGCGAGGTCATCAACCCGGATGACGCCCAGATGCTCGAGGACCTGGTCATGGCGGCCTGCAACGAGGCGCTGCGCAAGTCCAAGGAGATGATGCAGGCCGAGCTCGGCAAGCTCTCCGCCGGGCTCAAGATCCCCGGCCTCGGGATGTGATGGCGTACTACCCCGACCCGGTCGCCCGCCTCATCGAGGCCTTCCAGAGGCTCCCGGGCGTGGGGCCGAAGACGGCCCAGCGCCAGGCCTTCTTCCTCCTCAAGCGGCCGGCGGACGAGGTGAACGAGCTGGCCGAGGCCCTGCGGGAGCTGAAGACGCGCATCCGCTACTGCCGGGAGTGCTTCAACGTCACCGAGGAGGACCCGTGCCGCATCTGCCGCGATCCGGCGCGCGACGCCCGGATCCTCTGCATCGTGGAGGAACCCAATGACCTCCTGGCGCTCGAGCGGACGGGCGAGTTCCGCGGCCGGTACCACGTGCTCCTCGGGGCGCTCTCGCCGCTGGACGGGATCGGCCCCGAGGACATCAAGGTGCGAGAGCTGCTGACGCGGCTCGACGCGCCGGGCATCGAGGAAGTGATCCTGGCCACCAACGCGAGCGTCGAGGGCGAGGCCACCGCGATCTATCTCGCCAAGCTCCTGCGTCCGCTCGGCCTGCGCGTCACCCGGATCGCCCGAGGGCTCCCCGTCGGGGGCGATCTCGAGTACGCCGACGAGGTCACGCTGTCCAAGGCCCTCGAGGGCCGGAGGGAAATGCGATAGATCCGACGCAGGCCATTGCCCTGACGATTCTGATCTGGTCCGGGGTGATCGGCTTCGGCTGCTGGTTCCTGGTCGAGCTGATGGAGGCGGCGACCCAGTGGGCGCGGGACCGGCAGACGCGGTGGCGGCTGGGCGCCGCGGCCCGTCCCGGCGAGTCCGCCTACGAGGAGCGCCTGCGGCTGCGCGCCGCCCAGATCGAGGAGCGCGAGCCATCGGGCGCCCGTCGCTGAAGGGCGGTACTGGGTCAATTTGCGTCGCGATACTTCGTTACTCGGTCGCCAGCGACGCTCAACGTACAGAGAGTACGCCTCGCGTCGCTGGCTCCCTCGTGCCTCGTCTGGCTCGCAACTTGACCCAGTACCTGAAGGGCCGCTGGCTTGGAGATTGGCGAGGCCTGTGTTACAAAAAAGAGGCGCCCGCGCCCCGCGGTTCGGCATTCCCCGATAGCTCAATGGTAGAGCATCCGGCTGTTAACCGGAGGGTTGTAGGTTCGAGTCCTACTCGGGGAGCCACCCTCTCGCTCATCGCGGCTCGGCGGCGCGCGCGCAGGACAGGAGCCGTCGATCTCGCTCGATGAGTCCCGCCGGCAGGCGCGCCGCCATGGCGCGGAGCCTGTCGGTCTTGCCGCTGCTCCACCAGCGCCGCCAGCCCGGCGCCTGATCTCGAAAACCAAGACGATCGTCACCGCATCGTGCCAGACGGAGGGACTATGCCCACCACGCCACGAGCAGAGATCTTGAAGATCGCCGAGCTGGTGGAGTATCAGGACGGCTCGGTTGTCAGCCGCATCGTCGTCAAAGCTGAGACCGGCACCGTGACACTGTTCGCGTTCGATGAAGGCCAGGAATTGAGCGAGCACACCGCGCCGTTCGACGCGCTTGTCCACGTGCTTGACGGCGAAGTCGCGATCAACATTTCGGGGAACCCCTTTCACTTGAAAACAGGCGATGCCATCGTCATGCCCGCGGATGAACCGCATGCGGTGAAGGCGGTGAAGAAATTCAAGATGCTGCTCACG
>JACOVB010000421.1 GCA_016177555.1 Candidatus Rokuibacteriota bacterium | reverse complement strand
GTGCGGGCGCGGGTGTCGCCCATCTGGGCCATGTAGTCCTTCCAGGTCAGGCCCGTGGCGAAGCGCTGCGCGTCCAGTGGAATCCTCAGCTGAGCCATGTCGTCTCTCCTCGTTTGGGTGCGTGTCATCGCGACACCGCGTGGGCGGCATCGTCCTCGATCTCGAGCGCGCGGATGGTCTCCGTCGTGGGCGCGCCCGTGGCTGCGTCCCAGCCCTGCTCGATGTAGTAGTCGGTGACGATCGTGTCCTGCTGCTCCGGGGTGAGGCCGGCGTGCTTGGGCAGCGGGTCGCTGAACCGTGCCGGCAGCCGGTCGTCGGCGCGGCCGAAGCCCTCGCGGAGGTTGAAGAGCCGCGCGAGGGTCAGCCCCCGGTGGGCCATCGTCACCAGCTCCTCGGGCGTCACCTCCCAGCCGGTGACGGCCTTGAGGATCTGGAGCGACTGGCTGTCGTCGTAGGCGAGGAAGTGGCAGAGGCCGACCTGGTTACGCAGGCCGTTGCGGTTGCCGGTCTGGCGCATGTGGTCGCCGCCCGTGGGGGCGAGCAGATACGAGGCGCGCATGATCGGCATGTGACGCGGGTCGTGCATCGCCATCTCGAGCCCCTTCACCGTGGTCAGGAACGCCTCCGCGCCGCGCCCGAGCCGGCGCGCGGCGTGCTGCGATCCCTCCGCGAGGAGGTCGCCAACGCCCCGGCGGTGGGCGATCATCTCGACGAGCGCGACCACGCCGTCGGCGTCGTGGAAGCGAAGCGGGACGCCGCCCGTGTCCTCCAGCGTGAGGAGGCCCTTCTCGAAGCACTCCATCGCCCACGCGAGCGTGGCGCCGAGCGAGACCGTGTCCATCCCGAGGGAGTTGCACAGCTCGTTCGACTTGCAGATGGCGATCAGATCGTCGAGCCCGAGGTTGACGCCGAGCGCGGCGAGCGACTCGTACTCCGGGCCGCCGTAGCGGGGATCCACGCGGTACCGGCCGCCGGGATCGACGGCAACCTTCGCGCGGCCCTGGTAGACGGTCTCCGACGCCTCGCGCGCCGCCTCCTCCGTCCGCTCGATGTGGACGATCTTCTTGCAGCGCACCGAGCACGAGTAGCACGAGGTCATCTTGACGCGCACCTGGTCGCGCACGGCGACGGCGTCCACCCTGGCCACCGTGCCGGAGGCGCCCAGACGGTAGTTGAGGACGGGCATGCCGCCCTCGAGGCTCTTGCCCTGCATCGCGGCGCCCGTGCCGAACTCGTGGAAGGCGCGGTGCTTCTCGTTCATGGTGGACGAGACCCACTTGGCGATGGCGGTGAGGCCCGGCTGGTCGGCGATCTTCACGGGGCTCCGGCCACGGACGGCGATGGCCTTGAGCCGCTTGCTGCCCATCACGGCGCCCATCCCGGTGCGCCCGGCCACCTCGTTCAGATCGTTGGCGATGCAGGCGAAGCGCACGAGGTTCTCGCCGGCCGGCCCGATCTGGGCGACGCGGATGCGCGCATCCCCGAGCTCCGAGACGATCGCCTCCTCGACCTCGCCCGTGATACGCCCCCAGAGGGGCCCGGCATCGCGAAGCTCGACGGCGCCGTCATTGATCCAGAGGTACACGGGCGCGGGGGACACGCCGTGGACGACGATCGCGTCCCAGCCCGCGCGCTTGAGCTCGGCGCCCCAGTAGCCGCCGGACTCCGACTCGCCGAAGCCGCCCGTGAGCGGCGACTTGGCGCCGACGCTGTGCCGGCCCGCGCCCGGGACGGGGGCGCCCGTGACCACGCCGGGAGCGAACACCAGGATGTTGTCGGGCCCCAGCGGGTCGGCGCCTTTCGGCACCTGCGTGAGCAGATAGTGGGCGATGAGCCCCCGCCCGCCGGCGTAGCGCCGGAAGAAGCGGTCGCCGGGCTCCTCGACCCAGGTCCGCCCGTCCCCGAGGCTCACGTGCAGGATCTTGTTCCAGTAGCCATGCCTGTCCACCGTGTCTCCTATTCCCCCTGCTATCCGGGCTCAGCCGCCAACGGCCCTGGCCCACCTCTCAGCTGCTCGCCTCGCCTCCGGCTTCGGCTCCCCCGGCTATCCGGGCTC
>JACOVB010000420.1 GCA_016177555.1 Candidatus Rokuibacteriota bacterium | reverse complement strand
GATCAGGAGGCGCGGCCAGTCGTAGGCGCGCACCCCGGCCTGGACGAGCTGATTGCCGGCGCCCGAGCCCGCGTCCACCAGGAAGCGGGCTTGCCCGAGAGAGAGCAGCGTGGCCGGGCCGCGGCGCCGCGGGTTGGGCGGCGGCGAGCCGGTGCCGAGGAGGACGGCGCGCATCAGCGCGCGAGGGGCCGGGTCAGCTGCACCTCGAAGCGGCCGTCGACGCGCTCGATGAGGCGCCCGCCCGAGAGGAAGAAGCGCGCCACCTGCTCCTGGGCCGCGCGGCCGATGGCCGACACCTCGGGGAACATGGTCCAGAGGAGGAAGCCGTGCGGGTTCCTGAATTTCTCCGCCAGGGTCGCGACGACCTTGTCGTGGCGGTACACGCTGCTCAGCAGGTGCAGGTCCCCCGCGCGGAGGATGTTCTCCGTGGTGGGATTCGGCACCGTGAGATCGCCCACGGCCCACTGGTAGAAGACGGCCTTGGACTGCCGCCCGGGCAAGGGCACCTGGTGCACGTACGGGGCGAAGGCCATGGGATCGGCCGACTGCATGACCCACTCGACACGATCGAAGTAGGCCTGGATGTCGAGCGCTCCCGGCAGTGGCGAGCGCACGGGCGGCTCGCCGAAGAGCGGGATGAACTCGTAGAAGTCCTTGGCGCCGTTCATGAGCGACGGGTTGCGCGCCCTGAGGGCGGCCGCCACCAGCGGCCGGAACGGGGCAGCCTGGCGGGCGATTTCCACGATGGGCCCGCCGGGCACGCCGAGGACGCCGACCCTGAGCGTCGGATCCACCGCCATCAGGAGCGTGCCGTAGATGCCGCCGAAGGAGTGGCCGAAGTAGTAGAGGCGCTGGCGGTCGAGATCGGGGCGGCCGTCGCCGTCCACATCCACGCCGCGACGAATCGCGCGCACGAGCTGCATGAGATCGGCCACCGTCTGCTTGAGCCCGTCGCGGCTCGACAGCGCGGCCAGCGGGCCGGGGGACTTCGTGCCGACGCCCTCGGCGAGCCCGATCTTGCCGTCGCCGTCGAGGTCCACGCCGCGGCCGCCCGCGGGGAGCGTCACGTCGGGCGCCCCCGTGCGGCGCACGGTGAGCGTGCCGGCGGCGCCTCCGCCGTGTCCCACCACGTTGATCGCGATGGTGGCGAAGCCGTGACGGGCCAGGGTCGCCGCCACCGCCATCGGCACGAGATACCGATCGTTGGTGAAGCCGTGGCCGAAGATGGCCACGGGCCAGCCTGGAGCAGGCGCCGGGCCCTGCGGCACGAACAGCGTGACGTGGACGTCCTCCTCGCCGGTGGGACGCGGGCCGCCATTGCGGGTGGGCGTCGTGACCATGTGGCGCTCGGGGCTCAGGAACGACAGACTCCTGAAGCTCCCGACGGCGATGGCCCGGATGTCGGAGGCGGGCACGAGAGACAGCGGCAGCCGCGCGGGAGCGGCCAGAGGCCCCGCGGTCGCGACCTGGCGGCGCAGCTCCAGCGCCTCCATGTCGGCGCGCGCGTACACCGAGCGGCCACCCCCGGGCTCGAGCGTGAAACGTATCTCGGGCGCGGGGCGCGCATCGAGGAGCGTCAGGATCCGCTCGAGGTCGGCCGTCACCGACTGGGTGGTGAAGAGCGTCAGCGCCACGACCTCTCGCCGCTTGACTCCGGCGGCCTCGAGAGCCTGCCAGAGCTGGAGCTCGATCGAGGCGCCATCGGGGGTGGCCTCGCGCGGCGCGATCTGCGCGGGGTCGGCGCGCAGCGGCCGATTGTCCTCGTCCACGACGCGCGAGGTCACAACGAGGGCGTAGCGCCGCAACTGGAGCAGGGCGCGCTCGGGGCGCGCGTAGAGCGTGCGCGTCTCGCCGTCCCAGACGAGCTGGCCAAGGCCCACGGGGGAGGGAAAGGGCTCGGTCCAGAGCGGGAGAATGAAGACGCTGTCCCGCGTGACGCTGTCGAGCGTGATGGGCGCCGAGAAGCGCAGCGCCACCCGCGGGTTGACGCTGAAGCCGTCGAGCTGGTTCAGGAGCCGCACCTCGTCGCAGCCGGACGGGTCAGCGGCGCAAGCGGGCAGCGGCAGGGCGACGCGGCGGCCCGTCGCCTGGGTGGCATCGCCCACGGTGAGGCGGTCGCTCGGGAAGAGCGCGGTGACCTGGGTGGCGCCCGCTGCGGCCGTCCAGAGGAGGACGGCCAGCAGCGAGGCCGCGCCGAGGAGCCGGGGCGCCCGCGGTGTCACGGATGCGGGCGGGGCGAAGGCGAGCTGCGGGGGACGCGCGGAGCCCTGGGGGCCTGATAGGCTCCCACGGTGACCGCGAGATCCTGCTCCTTGCCGCCGCGCATGACCTTGAGCGTGACGGTGCGGCCTACCGGCGTGCTCGAGATGATGCGCTGGAGATCCCGCGGCCCCTCGATCTGCGTGCCGTCCACCGCGAGCACCACGTCGTCGGCCTTGACGCCGCCCTGATCGGCGGGCT
Organism: Candidatus Rokuibacteriota bacterium; assembly: GCA_016177555.1. The sequence goes on along the minus strand of JACOVB010000420.1, from coordinate 1,103 downwards.
GGCCGGCAACGACCTGGCGGATCAGCACCCCGCGCGGCTCCGCAAGCCCGTACTTCGGCGCCTGGTCCTCATCCACCTCGCCGATGGTGACGCCGAGCCAGCCCCACTCGACCTTGCCCTTCTCCGCGAGCTGGGGCAGGAGGCCCTTGACCAGGTTGACCGGGATCGCGAATCCGATGGAGCCGGAGCGCGCCGCCATGCTGGTCACGCCGACGACCTCGCCGGCCATGTTGACCAGCGGGCCGCCGGAGTTGCCCGGGTTCACCGCGGCGTCGGTCTGGATGAAGTCGAAGCCGGGCGCGGCCACCTGGAGCGGGACGCCCTTGCGGCTCACGATGCCGAAGGACACCGATTGCTCGAGACCGAAGGGATGGCCGAGGGCCAGGACGAACTCGCCCACACGCAGCCGGTTGGAGTCGCCCAGCGCGGCCACCGGCAGCCCCTTGGCCTCGATCTTCAACAGGGCCAGGTCCACGCGATTGTCCAGGCCGATGAGCCGGGCGTCGAAGCGGCGCCCGTCGGCGAGCCTCACCTGGATGCGCTCGGCGTCGTCCACGACATGCGCGTTGGTCACGAGGTAGCCGTCCTGGCGGATGATGAAGCCCGAGCCCGAGGTGCGCCGCGGCTCGTCCGGCAGGGGATGCGGGGCCGTTTCCTCGGAGGCCGCCCCCGCGGGACGGCGCACGCGCACCTGGACCAGCGCGGGCTTGAGCCGCTCCGCGAGCGAGTGCATCAGCTCGTTGAGCCGGGCGATCTCCGGGGGCGCGCTGGCGCCCTGGCTCTCCGTCCAGAGGGGGTCGGCCGCCGCCGCGGGCAGCGCCCCGCCCGCCAGCAGGAGCCCGCAAATCGCCAGCGCGATCAGGGTGGTGTGGAGCCGTCGCCGGGTCGTCATCAGCATGAGTGGCCTCCTCTCGAGTCCGGGTCAGTATACCGCCCGGCGCAACCCCGCGCCGCCCGACCTCCCCCTCACTGCGGAAGAACCCTGCGGACTGCTCAAAAAGGTCCAGATGCGAGGCGGCGCCCGATGGCCGCACGCGAGGCGTCCTCCGCTTGGCGAGCCGAGCCGGAGGCGAGGTGAGCGGATCCGGAGACCCGGGCGAGCG
>JACOVB010000381.1 GCA_016177555.1 Candidatus Rokuibacteriota bacterium | reverse complement strand
CCCCACGGCGACGAGGCCGGCGCCGGGCTGCCGCTTAGCGACGGTCCTCGACATGATCCCCCTTGACTTGCTCCACGTCCGCGCGATAGCCTCGTCGCAACCTGGATCCTGGATACAAAGTCCCGAGATGAGACACGACCCCAACCGAGACAGGCGGATACCGCACGCCGTGACCCCGCTCAGGCGGCGCCGGCTGGTGGACGATGCGGCCCAGATCCTGCGCCGCGCCATCCTGAGCGGCCGCTTCCAGGGGGGCGCCCGCCTCCGCCAGACTGACCTCGCCGGCCTGCTCGGCATCAGCCGCACCCCCATCCGCGAGGCCCTCGTGCGCCTCCGCGACGAGGGGCTCGTGGAGTTGCTCCCGGGCGGGGGCGTGCGTGTCAAGGTCATGAACCTCGACGAGGCCGTGGAGCTCTACGACCTCCGCGAGGTGCTGGACGGCCTGGCCGCACGACTGGCGGCGGGGCGCGCGAGCGCGGCCGCGCTCGGCCGGCTCGAGAAGGCGCTCCAGCGCATGGCCCAGTGCGTGGAGCGCCAGGACCCCAACCGGTGGTTCCAGGCGCATGTGAAGTTCCACGACGAGATCCTGCGCGCGGCCGGCAACCGTCCCGTGGGCCGGCTGTCGAGCATCGTGCGGCTGTCCATCCGCCACTTCCACCCGCTCCTCCTGCGCACCGAGCGCAGGCTCGAGCAGGCCCACGGGGAGCACCGCCAGATCTACGAGGCCATCGCCGCGCGGGACGGCGAGGCGGCCGAGCGCCTGGCGCGCACCCACATCGCCAACGCCAAGGAGATCGTGCTGAAGGTCATGGCCCAGGGAGGACAGGATGGCGCTGTTCAAGACTGAGAAGAAGGCCCCCCGGGGGCCCGCCGGCAAGTGGGACGTGGTCGTCAGCGAGGAGATGTGCAAGGCCTGCGGCTTCTGTCTCAACATCTGCCCCACCGACGTCTTCGGCTGGCGCAAGGTCACGAACCGGCTCGGCTGGTTCCCCGCCTACACCGCCCGCGAGGAGCACTGCGTGGGCTGCATGCTCTGCTACCAGATCTGCCCCGACTTCTGCATCGACGTGGCCCCCAGGGCCGGAGGGTTGAACTGATGCCGACCGCGACACTCACCGTCAGAGACGGCCTCGTCGCTCCGTGGACGGAGTGGGAGCGGCGCTACACCACCGGGCGCCGGCTCCTCGAGGCCGGTACCTATGCCCTCACCGAAGGGGCCATCGCCGCGGGCTGCCGCGTCTTCGCCGGCTACCCGATCACCCCGGCCACGGACATCGCCGAGTACATGTCGAAGCGGCTGCCCCAGGTCGGCGGCTACTACATGCAGTGCGAGGACGAGCTGGCCGGCATGCACACTTGCGCCGGCGCGAGCCTCGGCGGCCTCAAGGCCATGACGGCGACCTCGGGACCGGGCTACACGCTGATGCACGACGCCTACGGCTGGGCGCTGACCAACGAGGTCCCGCTCGTGGTCGTGGACGCCATGCGCGTCGGCCCCATCAGCGGCATCACGGGCGCGCCAGGCCAGGGCGAGTTCTACGTCGCCCGCTACTGCACCCACGGCGGCAACTTCGAGACCATCGTGCTCTCTCCCTCGTCGGTCCAGGAGGCGTTCTGGCTCACCATCGACGCCTTCAACCTCGCCGAGCGGTTCCGCACGCCGGTGACGATCCTCACGGACCAGGTCGTGTCGGATATGTGGGAGGACCTCTTCATCCCCGCCGACTACGACAGCCACGACTTCGTGGTGCCACGGAAGCACAACCTCATGATGCCCTTCTTCCCGGTGGGGAGCGCCGCCCTCGACGTGCCGCCGAACATCATCGGGCGCGGCACCGGGGTGTGCGTCTCGGCCTACACCCACACCGAGGAGGGCTACGACATCGAGGAGATGGAGGCACAGTGGGCGCAGACTTTCCGCCTCGTGAACAAGATCCGCTTCCACCGCGCCGAACTCACCCGCTACGAGACGGTGGGGATGGAGGACGCGGAGGTGGTCGCGGTGGCCTACGGCGCCAACGCGCGGACGGTGAAGACCGCCGTGCTCGAGGCGCGCCGGCGGGGCGTGCGGGCCGGGTTCGTCCGCCCCATCACCCTCTGGCCCTTCCTCGACGAGCTGTTCGAGCGGGACTGTCACTACGTGGTCTGCGAGCTCAACTACGACGGCCAGCTGGTGCGGGAGGTCATGCGCGCGGCGCCCGACAAGAGAAAGGTCCACTTCATGGGCAAGAGCGCGGAGCTGCACACGGTGGCCGAGGTCACGACGGCGTTACAGGGTGTCAGCGGATCGGGCCGCATCCCCGAGCTGCCGTATATATGGACGGAGGTCCGGTGATGAACAAGCTCGCGCAGAAGTACCTGCGTCCCAGCCAGATCCCCACCAAGGCCTGTCACGGCTGCGGGATCGGCATGATCGAGAACTGGCTGCTGCAGGCCATTGACGAGCTGGGCCTCAAGCAGGACGACGTCATCTTCGGCACCGGCATCGGCTGCGTGGG
>JACOVB010000380.1 GCA_016177555.1 Candidatus Rokuibacteriota bacterium | reverse complement strand
CATCCTCGCCGAGGATGCGCTGGCGGTGGCCGTGGTGGGCTCGCGCCAGGCGACCCCCTACGGGATCGAGGTGGCCGAGCGGCTGGGCTTCGATCTTGCGACGCGCGGCGTGACGGTGGTGAGCGGGCTCGCGCGCGGGATCGACAGCGCGGCCCACCGCGGCGCGCTCGAGGCGGGCGGGCGGACCATCGCCGTGCTGGGCTCGGGGCTCGACGCGATTTACCCGCCCGAGAACCGGCGGCTGGCGGCGCGGATCGCGCAGCGCGGGGCGGTGGTCTCGCAGTTCGCGCGGAATGCGCGCGCGCTGCCACACCATTTTCCCGAGCGGAACCGGGTGATCGCGGGCCTGGCGCTGGGCGTGGTCGTGGTGGAAGCGGCAGAGCGGAGCGGCGCGCTGATCACGGCCGGGCACGCCGCGGAGCTGGGGCGCGAGGTCATGGCGGTGCCGGGCCGGGTCACCTCCCCCACGAGCCGGGGCGCGCACCGCCTGCTCAAGGACGGCGCGGCGCCGGTGGAGGGCTGGGAGGACGTGATCGCCCAGCTGCCGGCGCGCTTCCGTGATTGCGTCAAGGTGGTGGCCGCGAGCGGCGCCTCCGCGGACTCCGGCGCGGCGCCAGGGGACGATGAGCGGCGGCTCCTCGCGCTCCTGGGAGAGGAGCCGGCGGGCATGGACGACCTGATCATGCGCAGTGGGCTGCCGGCAGGCCGCGCGGCGGCACTGCTGCAGTCACTCGCACTCGATGGCTGGGTGCGGCAATTGCCCGGCGCGCGGTTCATCCGGGCGGGCCGATCGTGAAAGGACGAGGGGAGAGCGTGGCGAAGCGCGCCCTGGTGGTGGTGGAGTCGCCCACCAAGGTCAAGACGATCCAGAAGTACCTGGACTCGACGTACATCGTCAAGGCCTCCATGGGCCACATCCGCGATCTGCCCAAGTCGAAGCTGGGCGTGGACGAGAAGAAGGGCTTCAAGCCGGACTACAAGGTCCTGCCGGCGAAGAAGAAGGTCCTGGACGAGCTGAAGAAGGCCGCGGAGAAGGCGGATGCGCTCTACATCGCGACCGACCCGGACCGCGAGGGCGAGGCCATCGGCTGGCACCTCGCCGCCGAGCTCGGGATCGGCAAGACCAAGACCTACCGGATCATGTTCAACGAGATCACCGAGCGCGCGGTCAAGGCGGCCTTCCAGCATCCGGGCAAGATCGACATGAACAAGGTGAACGCGCAGCAGGCGCGCCGGATCCTGGACCGCCTGGTGGGCTACAAGCTCTCCCCGCTTCTCTGGGAGAAGATCCGCCGCGGGCTCTCGGCCGGACGCGTCCAGTCCGTGGCGGTGCGGCTCCTCACCGAGCGCGAGCGCGAGATCCAGGCCTTCGTGGCGGTGGAGTACTGGTCGCTGCACGCACGCCTCCTGGGCACGCACCCGCCGGAGTTCACGGCCACGCTCCGGGAGGTCCGCGGGGAGAAGGCGAGCCTGCCGTCCGAGCGGGAAACGATGGCGGTGATGACGGCGCTCCACGGCTGCGAGTGGCGGGTCAAGTCGGTCACGCGCGGCGAGCGGAGGCGGAACCCGGCGGCGCCCTTCACGACCTCCACGCTCCAGCAGGAGGCCGGCCGCAAGCTGCACTTCACGGCGAAGAAGACCATGATGCTCGCCCAGCAGCTCTACGAGGGCATCGAGCTCGGGGCCGAGGGCAGCGTGGGTCTCATCACCTACATGCGCACCGACGCCGTGCGCGTCTCGCAGGAGGCGCAGGCGGAGGCGCGCGACTGGGTGGGGCGCCGGCTCGGGCGCGAGTATCTCCCGGACGCGCCGCCGGTGTACCGGGCGAGGAAGAGCGCGCAGGAGGCCCACGAGGCCATCCGCCCGGCGTTCGTCGAGCAGGAGCCCAAGGCCGTGGCGCGCTTCCTCAGCCGAGACCAGCTGGCGCTCTACCGGCTGATCTGGGAGCGCTTCCTCGCGAGCCAGATGCTGCCGGCGGTGTACGACACGGTGGCGGCGGACATCCGGGCCAACGACTGCCTCTTCCGCGCCCAGGGCTCGACGCTGAAGTTCCAGGGCTTCATGGCCGTGTACGTGGAGTCGCGGGAGGAGGTCCCCGAGACGCAGGAGGACGAGGTCGAGACGGAGGCCGTGGTGCCCCCGCTCGTCGAGGGCGAGCGGCTCCGTCTCCGCGCGCTGGATCCCAAGCAGCACTTCACGCAGCCGCCGCCGCGCTACACGGAGGCCTCGCTGGTCAAGACCCTCGAGGAGCGCGGCATCGGCCGGCCGTCCACGTATGCGCAGATCCTCTCCACCATCCAGGAGCGGGAGTACGCGAGGCGGGAGAAGGGGACACTCTTCCCGAGCGAGCTCGGCATGCTGGTCACCGACTCGCTGGTGCCGCATTTCCCTGAAGTCATGGACGTGGAGTTCACGGCCGGGCTCGAGGAGTCGCTGGACAAGATCGAGGAGGGGGAGGCCGACTGGGTGGAGACGGTCGCTGCCTTCTACAAGCAGTTCTCCAAGGACCTCGCTCGCGCCGGCAAGAAGATGGACGACGTCAAGAAGGGCACGGAGACGGGCGACGCCTGCCCCCACTGCGGCAAGCCCATCGTGGAGAAGTGGGGGCGCTTCGGCAAGTTCCTCGCGTGCTCCGCCTATCCCGAGTGCAAGTACACGAAGGATCTCGGCGGCGGGCGGGTGAAGGTGGCCGACGAGCCCACGGAGGAGATCTGCCCCACCTGCAGCAAGCCCATGGTCATCAAGCATGGGCGCTTCGGGAAATTCATCGCGTGCTCCGGCTATCCCGGTTGCAAGACCACCAAGCCCGTGCCGCTCGGGATCGGCTGTCCCCAGCCGGCCTGCGGCGGTCAGCTCGTGGAGCGGCGGACCCGGAAGGGCCGGACCTTCTACGCGTGCACCAACTACCCGCAATGCACCTTCTCGGTGTGGACCCGGCCCATCCCGGAGCCCTGTCCTAAATGCGCCGCGCCCTTCCTGACCGAACGGATTGCCCGGGGCGGCAAGACCACGCGCGCCTGTGTTCGCGACGAGTGCGGGTACAAGCAGGAGGTCGGCCCCGCTGTCGCCTGACGGGCCGCGCGCCAGTCACCGTGAGCCAGCAGGTATCCGATTCCGTCGCGGCCTTCCTCGCCTATCTGGAGGCCGAGCGGGGCGCCTCGCCCCACACCCTCAGGGGCTACGCGGCCGACCTCGCGGAGTTCCAGCACTTCCTCCGGGAGCAGGGCGTCCGCGGGCTCACGGAGGTGGACGCGCGGCTCCTGCGGGCGTATCTGGTGCGGCTGTATCAGCGGCGGCTCGCCAAGAGCAGCATCGCGCGCAAGCTCGCCTCGGTGAGGAGCTGCTTCCGGTT
>JACOVB010000425.1 GCA_016177555.1 Candidatus Rokuibacteriota bacterium | reverse complement strand
GTGGCAAAGCGGGGGTCCGCCTGCAACCACCCGCGGCGCATGTCGTCGCCCTGACGCGGGCGCTCGATCTTGATGACGCGCGCGCCGAGGTCGGCGAGGCGCCGGGTGCAGTAGGGGCCGGCCAGGACTCGCGTGAGATCCAGCACCACGAGGCCCGCGAGAGGAAGCGAGGCGTCGGACACGCGGGGAAGTATAGCAGAGCCCCCGGCGCGCACCTTCGGCCACGGCGGCGTGGGCTTGTCCTCCTGCTGGGGCGATCCCGACTGGGGGTCCTCGGGGCTCTGCCCGCGCGCGTGACGGCCGCGGGCCCATTGCGAAGTCCGTCGGGCCGTGGTACCCGTGGAGTCGTCCGCGCCGGAGGATAGGCCGGGGACAGAAAGGGACGGCGAGATGAACACCGCGGTGAAGGTCGCGCAAACGCTGGATTGCAAGGGGTTGCTCTGTCCCGTGCCGATCATCAAGCTCTCCAAGGCCATGAAGGCGATCCAGGTGGGAGAGGTGGTGGAGATGCTCGCCACGGACCCGGGCTCGGTGCCGGACATGGACGCCTTCGGGCGCCAGACGGGGCACGAGATCGTGAGCCGCGACCAGCAGGGGGACGTGTTTCGCTTCCTTGTCCGGAAGGCCAAGTAGCCTTCCCGCAACTTCCAGGAGGACGGATCATGGGTGACCGACCGAAGCGACTGGCGATGGTGGCCTCCAAGGGCACGCTGGACATGGCCTACCCGCCGCTGATCCTCGCCACGACGGCCGCCAGCATGGGCTGGGAAACCGGGATCTTCTTCACCTTCTACGGGCTCGACCTCCTGCACAAGGAGCGGATCAAGCACCTGCAGGTGAGCCCCATCGGCAACCCGGCGATGCCGCCGCCGCTGCCGGCGATTCCCGCGCTCAAGGTGCCCAACATCCTCGGCACGCTGCCCGGGATGACCGCCATGGCCACCATGATGATGCAGGGGTGGATGGCCAAGGCGAAGATGCCCACGGTCCAGGAGATGCTGGACCTGTGCGTCGATGCGGACGTCAAGCTCTTCGCCTGCGCCACCACCATGGGGGTCATGGGGATCACGCAGGCCGATCTGATCCCGGCCGCCCAGTGCGCGGGGGCCACGACCTTCCTCGACTTCGCCGGGGACGCCAGCGTGTCGCTCTTCATCTAGCCCACTCGCGAGGGTGCCCCCATCATGGTCGGCTTTGCTCCCCGCCCCACTTCCGGAGCCGCCACGGGCATCCTCCGGCGTGTCTTTGGCCGGCTCGCCGCTCCGCTGGGTTTCCGCCTCTGGGATGGCACCGAGGTCCGGGTGGGCCAGGGCGATCCCCGCTGCACCGTGGTGATCCACAGCCCGGGGGCCTTCCGCAGCCTCATGCGGGAGCCCTCCCCGGCGCACTTCGCCGAGGCCTACGTGGACAGTGCCATCGACATCGAGGGGGATCTCTTCGCCGCCATGGACGTGGCCAACGAGCTCGAGGCGCTCGATCTGTCCCTCGCCGAGCGGCTGCGGATCCTGGCCGCGCTGGGCAGGCCGTGACCATGCCGGCGCATGACGTGATCGTCGTCGGCGGCGGGCCCGGCGGGAGCACCGCGGCCTGGCGGCTGGCGGCGGCGGGGCTGCGCCCGCTCGTGCTGGACGCCGCCGTCTTCCCGCGGGTGAAGCTCTGCGCGGGGTGGGTGACGCCGCAGGCGCTGGCGGATCTCGAGATCGATCCGGAGAAGTACCCGCTCACCATCCAGCCCTTCTCGGCCTGCGCGGTGGGCTTCGAAGGGGCGCGGCACGAGACGCGCTGGGAGCGGCCCGCCAGCTACGGGATCATCCGCCGCGAGTTTGACCACTACCTGCTCGAGCGGGCGGCCGCGGCCGGCGCGGACGTGCGCTGGGGCATCCGCGTCACCGGCGTGGCTGCCGGGCCGGCCGGCGCTCGCGTCGAGACGGAGCGCGGCGTCTTCGAGGCGCCGGTCCTCATCGGTGCCGGCGGGCATCGCTGTCCCGTGGCGCGCGCCCTCGGCGAGATCTCGGAGGACGAGGAAGTGGTCGTGGCCCAGGAGAGCGAGACGCGGCTGACCCCCGAGTGGCACCAGAGGCTCGCCGCGCTGGGGACTGTGCCCGAGCTGTACGTGGAGCCCGATCTTCGCGGCTACGGCTGGTTCTTCCCCAAGCAGGACGTCATCAATATCGGCATCGGCTGCACCGGCGGGTCGAACGGGAGCCTGCTGCGGCGCCGCGACGCTCTCGTGAGCGCCCTTGGCGCCTCGGGCCGGCTGCCGGCCGATCTCCCGATCGAGCCCTTCAGGGGGCACGCCTACGTGGTGCGCCGCCGGGCGCCGCGACGCCTCGCCGGGGAGGGGTTCTGCCTGGTGGGCGATGCGGCGGGGCTCGCGCGCGACCTCTCGGGCGAGGGGATCGGCCCGGCGATCCGGAGCGGGCGCCTCGCCGCGGAGGCGGCGGCAGGCCTCCTGCGCCGCGGCGCGGGGCTCGACGGCTACGCGCGCGAGATCGTCCGGCTCTACGGGCCGGGCGAGCCCGGCTGGGTGGGCCAGCGCCTCGCGCGGCTGCCCGAGGCGATCGCGCGCGCGGCGGTGCGGCTCATCCTCGGCTCGGGCATGATGCGGCGGCGGCTGGTGTTCGGCACCGTCTTCGGGATGCGAGAGGAGGCGCCATGAGGACGCGGAGCAAGGAGCAGGACGCGCGGGCCATCGCCCATCACTACGACGTCTCCAACGACTTCTACGCTCTCTTCCTCGATCCACTCATGGTCTACACCTGCGCCTACTACCGCGATCCGGATGGCAAGCTCGAGCAGGCGCAGATGGACAAGCTCGATCTTGTCTGCCGGAAGCTCCGGCTGCGGCCGGGGGAGACGCTGCTCGACATCGGCTGCGGGTGGGGGGCCCTGAGCATCTGGGCCGCCCAGCACCACGGCGTGCGCGCCCACGGTGTGACGCTCTCGCGCGCCCAGGCCGACTACGCGGCCGAGCGCATCCGGCGCGAGGGGCTCGAGGGGCGATGCCTGGTGGAGTACCGCGACTTCCGCGACCTGCCCGCGGAGGCGCGCTACGACAAGATCGCCGCCGTGGGCGTGATCGAGCACGTGGGCATCCGGAACTACCCGGCCTTCTTCGGCCGGTTGCGCGAGATGCTCGCCGACGGCGGGCTCTATCTCAACCACGGCATCACGCATGAGTTCCACTGGAAGCGGACCAGCCACACCGACTTTCTCTACCGCTACGTCTTTCCCAACGGAGACCTGGCGGGCCTCACCGAGACGCTCACGGAGATGGAGCGCGCCCGGTGGGAGATCCTTGACGTGGAGGGGTTGAGACTGCACTACGCGCGGACCTGTCGCCACTGGGTCGAGCGCCTGGAGGCGCGGGCCGACGAGGCCCGGGCGCTCGTGGGCGAGCGCATCTACCGGACGTGGCGGCTGTACCTCACATGCTCGTCGGCGGCCTTCGAGGGCAGCTCCATCGGGCTCTACCAGGTGCTCATGCGCAAGCAGCGGGACCGGACGGGCGGCACGGCGCCGCGGACCCGGGAGGACCTTTATCCGCCCGAGGGCCGCTTCGCCTGAATCGCCCACCGGGTGGGGTCGACCTGGGCCGGCCGGGCCTAGCAGGCCGCTGAAAAAGGCCCATCTGCTTCGTTGGCGCCCTCAGCCGCACGCTCAACGTACAGAGAGTACGCCTCGCGTGCGGCCGTCGGGCGCCGCCTCGCATCTGGACCTTTTTGAGCAGCCTGCGGGTTTTTCAGCAACCTGCTGGGCCGGCCGGCTCACTCCCTGCCAGGGGCGCCGGGAGACCCCCCAGGGGCCCGTGCCGCGTCAAGAAAGTTTACGGTTTCCTCCACAAGGGCCGGCGGCGGGCAGTGATCCCTCCGGAAATGTTAAATTATGGTTCTCGGCAGGGAACTTGCTATGCTGACCATCTAAGGGAGCCGGGAATGACGACACCATCCGACAGTGTCTGGAGCGCGGGCGCGATGAGCCGCGGTTTGCAGATGAGGGAGGATATGGCCCGGTTCCTCTTCGTCGTATCGCGCGAGAAGCCCGAGCTCCAAGACTACCTGAGCCGCCACTTCGCCGATGAGCCTGAAGTCCTCGTCACGCTGGACCGCAGGGATGGGGATCGGCGGCGGGCTGAC
>JACOVB010000399.1 GCA_016177555.1 Candidatus Rokuibacteriota bacterium | reverse complement strand
TGCCACTTCAAGGGGCTGAAGACCGCCCGGACGTTCCAGCCCATCGCCGGCTGCACAGGCTGCCACCAGGCCCCGAAGGGGGACATCCGGGTCGGCTCCATCACCTTCAACCACGAGGAGGTCACGAAGCGGGGGATTGCCTGCCAGAACTGTCACCTGAACGTCGTGGAGGGGGACGGGGAGGCGCCACGCTCGCGCTGCTTCACTTGCCACAACCAGCCCGAGAAGCTCGAGCGCTACCCCGACACGCTGTTGATCCACGACTTCCATGTCGCGAAGCGCAACATCGAGTGCGAGCGCTGCCACACCGAGATCAAGCACAAGCTGCCGCCGCGCATCGGCGTGCCGTCGGCCGCGCGGAGTGGCGACGTCGCGCGGCTCGCCGCGCTGGTGAAGCCATGAGGCCCGCGGCGGTTCTGGTCGCGGCCATGCTCGGCTTGAGCGCGGGGGGAGTGTCCGGGGTGTGGGAGGCGCAGGGCCAGACGGCGCCAGCGCCGGGCGGGGTGATGCCCGGGCAGCTTCACCGGCTGCCACCCGCCGGCGGCAAGCCCGAAGAGCCCCCGGCGCCGCCGCATCGGCAGGGCGAGCTCGACTGCCGGGGCTGTCACGAGGGCGAGCACCAAGGCGTCGTGCGGATGTACCTGGGGCTCGGCGGGCGGGGCACCCCGATGATCCCCAGCCACATGTTCCAGGTGCGCGTGGAGTGCATCGCGTGCCACGTGGCGCCGAAGGAGACGGCCGGGCTCGCGAAGATCGTCGGCCAAACCTTCAGGCCGAGCGAGCAGGCTTGCATCACCTGCCACGGGGAGAAGTACCGGGGGATGCTCGACCAGTGGACGCGAACCCTCGCCAGGATGCGCGACATCCTCGTGCCCAAGCTCTCGGATGCGCAGGCCGCGCTGGCGGCCGCCGACCAGAAGAGCGCGAAGCACGCCCGCGCCGCCAAGCTCGTGGACGACGCGGCCTTCAACATGCGGTTCGTGACCTTCGCCAAGGGCATCCACAACGTGTTCTACTCGGCGGATCTGCTCAAGCTGGCCAATGTCTGGCTCGACGAAGCGACGCGGCTCGCAGGAAAGGCGCCGACCAAGATCGACGACACTTTGGTGCGCGGCGGGTACTGCGGCGTGATGTGCCACGAGCAGGCGGGGGTGAAGCTGCCTGAGACAGTCACGTTCGCCAAGCAGCGGGTGCCCCACGCGAAGCACGTGAGCGAGTTCGGGGCCGTGTGCACGGTCTGCCACTCGGCCGATGTCCACAAGGCGGTGACGGCGACCAAGGCCACCTGCACCTCGTGCCACCACAGCCCGCAGAACGAGCGGTGCGAGGGGTGCCACCGCGCCCAGAGCGCGTTCTACCGGGGCGAGGCCAAGAGCGCGCTGGCCAAGGTCGAGCCCGACGTCATGGCGAACGCTGTCGCCTGCACCGGCTGCCACGATCTGTCGAAGAAGCACTCGCGCCAGGCGGTGACGGAGAAATGTGTCGGCTGCCACGACGCCGGGTACACGGGCTTCGCGACGGAGTGGACGGTGGGCGCCGACAAGGAAGTGAAGCGCTCGGCGGCGATGCTCAGGCAGGCCGAGTCGAGGCTGGCCGCCGCCCGGCGCGCCGGGAAGAAGTCTCCCGAAGCCGAGTCCCTGGTCAAGGTGGCCCGCGACGCGCTGAGCTTGGTGGGGAAGGCGCGGTCGGTCCACAACCCCGCGCTGGCCGAGGCCCTGCTCGACGGCGTCCGGAAGAAGAGCGCGGAGGCCCAGGCAAAGCTCGAGCGGCCCTGAACTGCACGGTTCGCGGCCCCGCGCGGACCGTGAGGGCCCGGCGCTCGGGCGCCGACCGACGCTGGCCCAAGACCGCAAGTCAAGGGGGTCGAGATAGTCGCCACGCGCGGGATCCTCACCACGGGCATTACCCGTGTCGCCGGCGCCGAGTTTCGTGCGCGGATCCTCGTGTGGGTATGTGCGCGATGACGGCCGGGCCGGGCACCGCCCCGGTGCCCCTCGGACCCGGCGGGCCCAGCCGAGGGTAGTGGGGCGTCCCGGTGTCCCCGAGGCTCAAGATGATTCTCGGAATTGAGGCCATCCTCCTCACGGTGATGCTCGCCTACACGATCATCACCGTGCGGGGACAGGCGAGCTATCTGCTCAATCCGGCCAGACGCGAGGCCGAGCTGATTCTCAGCCTCGCGGAGCGGGCGATCGCCCGGGCCATGACGGAGGGGAAGAGCGCGGAGGTGCAGGCCATCCTCGAAGAGATCGGCGAGGTTCCGGATGTGACGGGGATCCGGATCGTGGATCCCGATGGCACCATCCTTCTGTCGGCCAAATGGGCGGAGGTGGGGCGCATCCTCGGGCCGCGGGAAAGGCCGGAGGAGCCGGTGTGGGACCATCGGGAGCGGACGATCGGGATCTCGCGCCCCATCCTGAACCGACCGGTGTGCCACGCCTGCCATTCGCCTGACGTGACGACCCTCGGATTCCTGGAGGTACTCCTCACGCTCCCCCGCCTCGAGGCGGAGATGGCCAGGCGCTGGACGTTCATGGCCCTCCTGGCCGTCCTCGTCGTGGTGGCCGCCGGCGGATTGCTGGCCATGTACTTCACGCTGGTCATGGGCCGGCGGATCGATGCCATCGCCCTGGCCATGAGGCGGATCGAGGGGGGCGACTTCGTCGCCAAGGTCCCGGAGGGCGACAGGGACGAGCTGGGGCGGCTCGGCAGGACCTTCAACTCCATGGTGTCCCGGCTGGCGGACGCCCAGCGGCGGCTGCGGGATCGCCATGCGGAGGAGATCCGGCGGGCCGAGCACCTGGCCTCCCTCGGACAGATGGCGGCCGGGATCGCCCACGAGATCAACAACCCGCTCGCCGGCATGCAGAACTGCGTGCGGACTCTTCTCAAGCATGACCGCGACCCGAACCGGCGGGTCCAATACCTGGAGATGCTGCAGGAGGGACTGGGCCGGATCGGCCGGACCGTGCGGCAGCTCCTGGACTTCGCGCGGGAGGTCAGGCCACAGCTCACCCGCACGGCCCTCGCCCCGCTCGTGCACCGGTGCCTGGCCCTCCTGGAGCACGAGCTGGCGGCACGGAGGATCTCCTCCGCAGTGTCGGTGGATCCGGCGCTGCCGGCGTTCGTGGCGGATCCCCACCAGCTCGAGCAGGTCTTCCTGAACATCCTGATGAACGCCCTGCAGTCCATGCCGGACGGGGGGAGCCTCACGGTCAGCGCGGGGCGGCGGGAGTCGGAGGCCGGGTCGTTCGTGGAGGTGAGGATCGCGGACACGGGCGGGGGAATTGCGCCCGACACGCTGCCTCGGATCTTCGATCCGTTCTTCACCACCAAGGAGGTGGGGGAGGGCACCGGTCTGGGGCTCTCGGTGAGCTACGGGATCGTGCAGGCCCACGGGGGG
>JACOVB010000398.1 GCA_016177555.1 Candidatus Rokuibacteriota bacterium | reverse complement strand
TCCAGCGTCTTGCGGGAGAGGGCGTGCAGCCTGTCCTGGAACGCGCGCTCGCCCACCAGAAGCAGGCGCTCGCGCTCCTCGAGGGCTGCGGCCGGCCGGAAATCGAGGGCTGCGCATGCGAACGCGACGAGGAGGACCACGACGGCCCGGCACATCGAAAGCCCCATGACAGCCTCACCGTACCACGAATCCCGCGCCCCCCGACGGGGCCGCGCGCAGGATTCGGAAACACCCCGCAGGCCGCTCAAGAGGGTCCAGATGCAGGGCGGCGCCCGACGGCCGCACGCGAGGCGTATCTTCATACGTCGAGCGTGCGGCCGAGGGCGCCAACGCGGCAGATGGGCCCTTTTCAGCGGCCTGCTAGAAGCGGAGGCGGACGCGGTAGGTGAGCTTTGCCGCCCCATCCGGAGGCACCGGCACCCGGAACTTGAGGGTGTGGGCCTCGACCTTGTCGCCGCGGTGAGTGGCGTGCAGCACCTGCCAGTCGCCGGGCACGGGCTCGATGACCGCCACGGTCTGCTCCTGCTTCTTGTGATTGCGGAGGGAGACCTCCCACTCGACCTCGTAGAGGCCCGAGGCGATTTTCCTCCAGTCCTTCTGGGTGCGCTCGGCGACCACGTCGAAAGCGTTGCCCATCTTGATCTTCACGCGCTCGTCCTTCGGGGTGTGGTCGATCCAGTCCTCGCCGATGAACTGCTGGCTGCCCGACGTGTCGGCCTTGTAGACGCGGACCTTGCCCTTGGGCAGCGGCAGCCCGAGGCGGTTCTCCTTGCTGTTCCGGAGCTCGAGGTAGACCTGCACCTTCTGGGTCGAGATGGGCATCCCGTGGGCGTTGCGGTAGTACTCCTCGGCGCCGTAATAGATGAGCTGCTTCTCGACGGGCACCTCCGCGGCCGACATGAGCGAGAGCTGCTTGGTCTGGTTGTCCTTGATGGTGGTGCGGCCGTCGAGGGTGTAGAGGTGGTACTCGAAGAAGCCCTCGGAGGCGAAGTCGCGGCGCGCCTCCGCCGGCGAGGCCGCCTTGGCCGCCATCTCCAGCATCCGCCCCTGGCGCGGCCGGTCCGCGGCCCGGTTCACGTCGCCGGCCACGAGCTTGAGGGCGGCATTGCCGTAACTCGCCCCGCTCTTGTTGTCGATGGTCACCCACCCCGTGACATCCGTCCGCGTGTCGGCGGGGTTGATCACCAGCACGTAGTCGGCCTTCCAGCTGATCCCACCGGTGAGGTACGAGGCCTCCACGCGCTGCGGGCGGTCGACCTGACTGCGCAGCAGCCACGCCAGCGTGGGCTGGGACACCAGGTTCTCGGGCAGGGCGGGCAGCACGAGCCTGCCGTGATGGCCCAGATGGATCTGGCCGTTGATCTCGTAGACCGGCCCCTGGGTCGAGAGCAGCGTGGCCTCATGGTAGGAGCCGTCGCTGCCGTAGAGCCTGACCTTCCGGCCGATGTACTTCTCCATGAGCTTCTGGCTGGAGAGGAGATCGTACTCGTAGTTCTGCTCGAGGATCTTGACCCCGGCGGGATCGGTGAGGGACTTGAGATGCACGGTGGTGGGATCGATCTGCGAGGCCACGTCCATGAACTGGACCTCGAGCATGCCCGCCGGGAGGCGGACCTCGCGGACGTCCTTCACCAGGCCGAGGTTGCCGTTGTAGATCGTCACCATGACGTCTTTCTGGGTCTGGCGGGTGATGCTGAGGGGCGCCGCGGCGGCGTCCCGGGCGAGGCCCACCAGGCAGAGCAGGGCGAGAGCCATCCATCGCGTCTTCATCGATCCGTCCTCCTGTCGCTTCAGGTTTCGGGTGCTTCTGCCAGGTAAGACAGGAGGAGGCCGGGGAAGTTCCCGGGCGAACGGTTAACCGGTGAGGCGAATGCTGATGCGGACCCGGGCGGGCAGCTCCGCGGGCGCGCGCTCGACTGTCCAGCGGCCGATGCCGGCGAGGCCCTCGACGAGGGCGGGGTAGATCTCCCTGGGGAGCGCCAGCTCGACGACGGCCTCGTCGGCCTCCAGGCGACGCGAGACCTCGACAGCGCCAAGCCTGGCGGCCAGCGCTACCAGCCCCTCCGCGCCCTCGGCGCGGTCGGCCACCACGAGGCGACCGGCGACATCGGGCGCCGCCCTGAGGGCAGCGGGCGCTCGGGCGGCGAGGCTCTGCCCGGGGCGCTCGGCCTCGGCCCTCTCCGCGGCCGGCGGCGAGCCTGGCTGCGCGGTGGGAGCGTCCGCCCTGTCCCGCGTGGCGGACTCGCGCCCGATGAGGGCGCCCGAGGCGGCCGACTTCTCCTCCCGTGGGGCCGCCGGCTCGGCCTTCCTCCGGTTCTCGACCTGGGCCCGGGCGTTCTCCTTCGCCAGTGGCACGGTTCTGGCGGGCGCGGGGGGAGCGGAAGCAGACTCCGGCTTTGCCCCGGCAGGCGGCACCGGCGCGGTAGGCGGCGCGGTTGGCGGCAGCGGTTCGGCGCGGCGCGCTTCCGAGGGAAGAGCCCCGGGCGCTTCCTGGCGCGCGGCCTGCTGGAGCTCCGGGGTCCGCTCGAAGACGTAGACGGCGAGCCCGGCGACGAGGACCAGAGCCGCCGCCTCGAGCGGAAGCCTCACGCGCAGGGGCAGCAGCAGACGCCGCCACAACCGCTCATGCCACGGGGTCGGGCGCGCCGCCTCGAGCACCCGATCCACGAAGCCCACGGGGGCGCGCGCCGGCGGCAGCCGGTGGAGCAAGCCCACCGTCTGCCGGAGCCGCTCGAGCTCCCGGCGGCACTCGTCGCAACCGTCCACGTGGCGCTGCACGGCCAGGCGCTGCTCGCCCGCGAGCGCATCGTCCAGGAGCGCCGACAGAAGCTCGCGCGCGTCGTGGTGGCAGGTCATCCGAAGAAGCGCTCCATCTTGTCCTTGAGATCCATCCGCGCCCGGTGTAGCCGCGAGCGCACGGTGCCCAGCTCGAGGTCCAGGGCCTGGGCGATCTCCTCGTAGGAGAGCCCCTCCAGATCCCTCAACACCACCACGATGCGCCGATCCTCGGGCAATTCGGCGATGGCGCAGTGGAGCGCGGCCTCGAGCTCGCTCCGCTCGAGATCGCCGGCCGGCCCATCGCCAGGCGTCGGCACCTGCGCCAGCGCCTCCTCCCCGCGACGGATCATCCGCCGCTCCGCCGTGGTCAGCCGGGTCAGGCACACGCGAGAGGCAATCGCGTAGAGCCATGTCGAGAGCTTGGCCTCGCCCCTGAACTCGGCGACGCTCCGGTGGACGCGCAGGAACACTTCCTGAGCGACCTCCTCGGCCTCGGCCGGGCTGCTCAGCATCCGGAGGGCGACGCCGAACACCCGGTGCTGGTAGGCCCTGACCATCTCCTCGAAGGCCTGCCCGTCCCCCGCCCTGAGCCGGTGGACCAGGCCCTGCTCATCTCCCGCCCCCTCTTCACGCACAGTTAGACCTTAGCGCCGCCGTCGAGTTCCCGGTGAGAAAACGACCTTCTTTCACATCCACGAGGTGAAGCGGGCGGTGCCGGCCGACGGGCCGCCCACCGTGGCGCTCCTGTCTGAAGCCAGCCTCTCGGTGCTCTTGCGCCTCACCGAGCTGCCGGAAGGCACCACCGTGGGGCTCGTGTGCACCACGTCCACCGGGAGCCAGAATCTCCTGCGGTCGGTCCAGTCGGCCGGGCTGTCGCACCTGACGCCGGTGCTCGCCTCCACGGACGATCCGTGGTCCATCAGCCGCATGCTGGCGCAGACCCGCACCGTGGTGTGCTCGGAACAGGGCGCAGCCCGCCTCGCCAACACGCTGCCCCCCGACGTCGAGGTGATCGTCTCGGATCGCACGCTCGACCGCGGCGCCCTCGAGATGCTGCGCGACGTCTTGACCCAGCTTCCCGCCGACCCCGTGTGACTCTCTCATGACGGGCAGCCATCTGGGGAATGTTGGATGAAGCCGGACGACTCGTGACCTGGAGGACTGCGATGACGAGAGGCTCAATCGGCCGTGCGATCGTTCTCACAATGTTTGTCGGCCTTGTCAGTCCGGCCGCCGCCGTCGATCCGCAGAGCATCGACTGGACGAAAATCACGGTGAAGTCGCGCACGCTGTTCTATCCGGGACAATCAACCTACGACTGGCTGGTCAGCCCGGCCCACCAAGGCGCCAAGCTGGTGGAGCAAGGACAGGCGTGTCTCACCTGCCACAAGGGCAGCGAGAAGGCCCGCGGCGACAAGATCGTCAAAGGCGGCAGCCTCGAGCCGACGCCGATTCCCGGCAAGAACGGCTTCATCGACGTCGCCGTGCAGGCCGCGCACGACGCCGAGTACGTCTATTTCCGCTTCCAATGGAAGACCCACCTGAACCGCGAGGGACGCATGCACGACTACGTGCGCTTCGACGGCAAGGAGTGGAAATGGTACGGCCACGACCGCAACGACAAGGGGGTGCGGGCGGGCGAACAGCCGGCGCTCTACGAGGACCGCTTCTCGATCATGCTGGATGACGGCAAGGTTGCGCGCTTCGCCCAGCAGGGCTGCTGGCTGACCTGCCACGACGGAATGCGCGACACCCGCAATCAGGTCGTCGGTGACCCGGTCAAGAAGCACCCGATTTTCGGCGCTGCCGGTTTGAAGGAGTCCGACATCCGCAAGTATCTCGCCTTGACCCGCACCGACGCGGCGGCAAGCTGGGACAAGACCAAATCGCGCGAGGAGATCGACAAGATCAAGGCCGCGGGCGACTTCCTCGACCTGATGCAATGGCGCGCAGCGCGCTCCGGCCCGGTCGGGATGGCCGACGACGGCTATGTGCTCGAGTACCGCAATTTCGACGAGGGCAAGAACCCGTTCTCCTGGAACATCGACCGCAAGACCATGACGCCGCTCCACATGTTCGACGCCGCCAAGGTCGGCGCCAAGGCGCTCAGAGCCGAGGACATCGGCAATGCCGCGAAGCCCGCGGCGATCATCAAGGAGACCAATGCGGTGCCGTTCGATCCGAACGCCGGCTGGAAAGAAGGCGACATCCTGCCCGGGCGTCTGTTGAGCCGGACCGGTGCGAAAGGCTCGGCCGCCGACAACGACGCTGCCTTCGGCACCTGGAACGACGGCACGTACACGCTGGTGTGGCGGCGCAAGCTCGATAGCGGCCATCCGGCCGACGACAAGATCATGAAGGTGGGCGGCACGTACACGATCGGTCTTGCCGTTCACGACGACAACGTGACCACCCGGTTCCATCACGTGTCGTTCCCGCTGACGCTCGGAATCGGCGTCGATGCCGACATCAAGGCGGTGACGCTCAAATAGCAACAGGGTGCGAGGCGGCCGTCGGCTGCCGTGGGGGCAGAGGCTCAGACGAGCCCCGTCCCCAACGCGATCCCCAACAGCAGCAGCATCGCGCCGACGAGCACCTGGATGGCGCGCATGGTGACATTCTTCACCAGGCGGGCGCCGATGAAGGAGCCCGCGAAGGCGGCCACCGACCCGGCCGCCACGAGGCCCCAGACGCTAGTGCCGCTCCGGGCGACGGCCCCGAGCGAGC
This sequence comes from Candidatus Rokuibacteriota bacterium, assembly GCA_016177555.1. The sequence continues at coordinate 4,760 of JACOVB010000398.1, read as the reverse complement.
CGGTCAGGAAGGTGCTCCCGTAGACGACGAGGCGCGACACGTCGACCGCGACGGCCGACACGACCATCGTGCCGATCAACGCCTCCTTCGCAAGGCCGGCACGGGTCAGGAAGGCGGTGCGCAGGGCGCCCTGGTGGCCGGACAGGCCACCGAAGAAGCCCGACAGCACGCCTCCCACCGGGATGAACTTCTTGTTGAAGGCCAGCCGCTCGAAGCGGGGCGCCAGCTCCAGCACGGCGAAGGCGACGACCAGGGCCGCGACCACGAGCTTCACGGGGGTCACGACGTGGGTGCCCGGGCCGAGGGTGTACCGCGCGACCGGCTCGGCGGCCGAGACGCGCTCCAAGAGCAGCGCCCCACCCACGGCGGCCAGGGCGGCGGGGATGGCGAATCTCGCGACCACCGGGAGGTCAGCATGCCTGCCCACCAGGAACACCTTGAAGACGTTGTTCGCCAAATGGACGATCGCCGTCGCCGCCACGGCAATCTCGATGGGAAAGAACAGGGCGAACACGGGCATCAAGATGGTCCCCAGGCCGAAGCCCGAGAACAGCGTCAGGGCGGCCACGATCAGCGCTACCCCGCAGATCATCACGTAGTCCACCGGGGGTCTCCTGTTTGTCGGTGTCCGTTATCGAATGACGATACAAGATCCCCTGCGCCCTGGCAAGCTCCCTCCCCCACCCGCTCCCGGTGGCCGGCACCGTCCCTTTCCGTGCCGCAGCATCCCCCATGGGTGCCGACCCGCTTCAGCCCTCGGACATCGCTGTAGCGGTCATCGTGCGAAGGGCATGATCCAGTCAGCCCGGGCCGGTCCATCGGACTTGCGCCGGCAGGCGGTGGATGTTATACGTATTACCGATATCGGCCAACGTAAATGATTCGCGATTTCTTCCTGGGCTTCATCCGGATCCACGTGCTCCATCATGCGGCGGAGCAGCCCGTCTACGGGCTCTCGCTGATCGAGGAGCTCCGGCGCCACGGGTACGCGCTGAGCCCGGGCACGCTCTACCCGATCCTCCATGGCCTGGCCGAGGCCGGATACCTCCGTCTGGAGAAGCGTGTCGTGGGCGGACGAGTCCGCAAGTACTACACGAGCACCGCCCGGGGCCGGCGGGCGCTGACCGCCGCGCGGACGCAGATCAACGAGCTGGTGGGGGAGGTGCTGGAGCGTCCCCCCCAGCCCTCGTCAGCGCCCCTTCCGTCCCGGCCTTCCTCGAGGGGAGCGCGCGGGCGGCGGTACAGGAGAGGAGCGACGCGCCGGTGAGCGGGGGGCACGCGGCGCCGGGCGTGGAGGCACGGACGGGCCCTGCGGCGGGGGGGCACGCCTCTCATGTCCTGGAGGTGCTCTGGGTCGCGACGCGCCTGGGGTTGACCTCGTTCGGCGGCCCCATCGCGCACCTCGGCTATTTCCGCGAGGAGTACGTGGTCCGGCGCAAGTGGCTGGATGAGGCGACGTATGCCGATCTGGTGGCGCTCTGCCAGTTCCTCCCCGGCCCGGCCAGCAGCCAGGTCGGCATCGCCATCGGCGTCGCGCGCGCAGGCCTGCTGGGGGGCCTGTCGGCCTGGCTCGGGTTCACCCTGCCTTCCGCCATCGCGCTGGTCGCGTTCGCGTACGGCATCCAGGTGCTCGGGGTCGCCGATACCGGCTGGCTCCACGGCCTCAAGGTGGCCGCGGTGGCCGTCGTCGCCCTGGCAGTCTGGGGAATGGCGCGAGCGCTCGCGCCGGACCGCGAGCGGGCCACCATCGCGCTCCTGTCCGCCATCGGTGCTGTCCTGTGGCCGACGGGCATCGGGCAGGTCACCATCATCGTGGTGGGCGCCCTCGTGGGGTTGCGATTCCTGCCAGGCGCCGCCGCGCCCGCTTCCACGCAGGCGCCGCCCCCCGTCGGGCGCCGGCTGGGCACGGCCGCGCTCGTGCTGTTCTTCGGCCTGCTGGCCGCGCTGCCGATCGCGCGCCAGCTCGTGCCGAGCCACGCGGTCGCGGTGTTCGAGAGCTTCTTCCGTGCGGGGTCTCTGGTCTTCGGCGGGGGCCACGTGGTCCTCCCTCTGCTCCAGGCCGAGGTCGTCCCGCCCGGCTGGGTGACGGGCGAGCAGTTCGTCGCCGGCTACGGCGCCGCCCAGGCCGTGCCCGGCCCGCTCTTCACGTTCGCCGCCTACCTCGGAGCGGTGATGGGGCCGGCGCCCAACGGCGTCGTGGGTGCCGCGCTCGCCCTGGGAGCGGTGTTCCTGCCGTCCTTCCTCCTGGTCATCGGGGCGCTGCCGTTCTGGGATACTCTGCGCCGGCGATCGGGCTTCCAGGCGGCGCTGCGCGGGATCAATGCGGCCGTGGTCGGGCTGCTCCTGGCCGCCCTGTACCAGCCGGTGTGGACGAGCGCGATCCGGGCCCCGGCCGATGTCGCCCTTGCCCTGGCAGCCTTCGGCATGCTGGCCTTCTGGAAGGCGCCGGCCTGGCTTGTCGTGGTGCTCACGGCAGGCGGCGGCGCTATCTTGTCTCTTGCCGGCCGGTAAGCGTGGGAGGGTCCTGTGCGATCACCGATCTCGACTGGACATTGCGGTCTCGTGGGCGTCGCCCTGGGTGTGGCGATGGTCCGCGTCGGCCTGAACCCGCAGCACGTCGTCCCGTCCTATGACACCACCCAGGGCCACATGCGCGGCATCCCGGTAGGCAAGGCGCCGCACGGGCTCTCGGTGTGGCCGCAGCCCGGCCGCTACTCCCTCGGCCACACGGGAAACATGAGGTGAGCCGAGCTGTGCGCGTGCCCACGACGGCCGTCTGCGTCTTCGATCTCGACCACACCCTCGTCAGCTCGCCGCTGGACCTGCGCGCCGCCGGGCGGGAGATGGAAGCCCTGATCCGCGCCCGGGGCCTCGCCGTCCCGGCCCGCGAGCTCCGCTGGTCGGCGCCCGAGCTCCTGGCGCTGGTCCGCCGCGAGGCGCCCGAGCTCGAGCCCGACGTGCTGGCCATCCCCGTGGCGCATGAGCGGCGGGCGATGCAGGCGGCCACGCTCGAGCCCTTCGCCATCGAGGCCGTGGCGGCGATGAAGGCGCTGGGCTTCGCGACGGCGATCTGGACCAACAACGATCGCGTCGTGGCCGACTTCGTCCTCTCCCGCTTCGGCTTGACGCCCCACCTGGACCTGGTCGTCACCCGCGACGACGTCGTCCACCTCAAGCCCGATCCCGACGGGCTCAGGGTGGTGCGCGGGCACTGGCCCGAGGCCGAGCGCATCGTCATGGTGGGCGACTCCTGGGTGGATGGGCTCGCCGCCCAGGCCGGCGGCGTGCCGTTCATCGCCTACCGGAGCGACCCCGACGAGCTCGCGCGGCGCGGGGTCGCGGTCGCCGCCTGCATCGCCTCGCTGCTGGACTTGCCCGCCGCGCTCGCCTGAGCGCGGGCGGGTATAATCCCGCCGTGGACCTGTTCGACCCGCCGGCTCCGCGCAACCCGCCTCCCCCGCCCCCGCTGGCCGACCGCATCCGCCCGCGCAACCTCGGCGAGATCGTGGGGCAGGAGCATCTCCTGGGTCCGGGCAAGGTCCTCCGCCGCGCGCTCGAGGAGGGGTCGCTGCACTCGATGATCCTCTGGGGCCCGCCGGGGACCGGCAAGACCACGCTCGCGCTGCTCATGGCCGAGGTGGCGGGCGCCCACTTCGTCACCTTCTCGGCCGTGCTCTCCGGCGTCAAGGAGATTCGCCAGGTGACCGCCGAGGCCGAGATCGAGCGCCAGCGGGCGGGGCGCCGCACGATCCTCTTCGTGGACGAGATCCACCGCTTCAACCGCGCCCAGCAGGACGCCTTCTTGCCCCATGTGGAGAAGGGCACCATCGTGCTGGTAGGCGCCACCACGGAGAACCCGTCCTTCGAGGTCAACTCGGCCCTGCTCTCGCGCTGCGGCGTCTACGTGCTCAACCCGCTCGGCGAGGACGCGATCGCCGGCATCCTCGAGCGCGCGCTCGGCGACCGTGAGCGCGGGCTCGGGCAGCGCGGCGTCGCCGCCGAGCCCGATGCCCTCCGCCTCATCGCGCGCCTCGCCGGCGGCGACGCCCGGAGCGCGCTCAACATCCTGGAGCTGGCCGTGACGCTCGAGTCGAGCCGGCCGGGCGCCTCCCCCGGCGGCCGCATCACCGAGGCCGCCATCCAGGAGGCCGCCCAGCGGAAGGCGGTGCTCTACGACAAGTCGGGCGAGGAGCACTACAACCTGATCTCGGCCCTGCACAAGTCGCTGCGCGACGGAGACCCCGATGGCGCGCTGTACTGGCTCGGGCGCATGCTGGACTCGGGCGAGGACCCGCTCTTCATCGCCCGCCGCCTCGTGCGCTTCGCCTCCGAGGACGTGGGCAATGCCGACCCGCGGGCCCTTGGGCTGGCGCTGGACGCCAAGGATGCCTATCACTTCCTCGGCACGCCCGAGGGCGAGCTCGCGCTGGCGCAAGCCGCCTGCTATCTGGCGCTCTGCCCCAAATCCAACGCCGTCTACCTGGCCTACACCCAGGTGCGCGCCGACATCCGCGACAAGCCAGCGGGGCCCGTCCCCCTTCACCTGCGGAACGCCCCCACGGGGCTCATGGCGAATCTCGGCTATGGCCAGGGCTACCAGTACGCCCACGACGCCCCCGACGCGCAGGTGGACCAGGAGCACCTGCCCGAGGCGCTGCGCGGGCGCATCTACTACCGTCCCACCGAGCGCGGCGCCGAGAAGGAGATGGCGGCGCGGCTCTCCGAGTGGCGGGAGCGGCGGGCGCGGCGGGGTCCTCGGT
>JACOVB010000374.1 GCA_016177555.1 Candidatus Rokuibacteriota bacterium | reverse complement strand
TGCAGGAACTGGCTGTCGTCCAGGTAGAGGGTGTCCCAGGAGAACTGGGCGCCCAGCTCGGCCGGCATCGTGTCGAGGAAAGCCAGGGAGCGGGTGGCGCTGAGGCTGAAGTTGTGGTCGTGGATGTTGAACGACGGCAGCCCGTTGTTGTAGATGCCGAAGAACGAGTAGCCGACCGCCGAGGTCCACTCCGGGTCGCGGTACCACTGGTACTCAGCGCTCACCGCGAGCAATTCGCCGGCGGACTCGTGCTTGGGCCGCCGCAGCGAGCCGATGATGGGCTCGGTGGGGTCCTTGAGCGGGATGACCGCCACATTGTCGTCGTAGAAGGCCCCCGCCCGGACGCTGGCGGAGAAGCGTTTCTCGCGGGACCGCGCCTCGACCAAGCTGTCGCGGAGCCGCTCGGCGGGCGTGACCAGGGATGAGCTGGGGGCCAGGCGCAGGGCTTCCTCCACCTGGGCAGCAGCCTGCGCCGGCAGGCCGAGGGCGGCAAGCGCCAGGCCGGTATAGAAGCGCGTGAGCTGCTGGATCTCCGGATTGGTGGCGCGCCCGGCGCGGAAGGCGGCCAGTGCCCCCCGGTAGTTCTTGACGCGATAGCGGAGAAAGCCGACGTAGTAGCCGAGACCGTCCTGCCCCGGGTCCTTGCGGAACACCTCTTCGAGGAGCGGCCGGGCGCGGTCGTAGAGCTGCTGGCCGAAGTAGGCCAGCCCGAGCTGGAAAGCCACCGGCAGGCTGCCCGGGGCCTTGGCCCGGGCACGCTCCAGAAACGGGGTCGCCTGCGCCGGCAGATCCTGAGCCATGCGCACCACCCCTGAGTAATACAGGGCATCGACGTTGTCTGGCTCGACAGCGAGGGCGCGGCTGAGGTTGTCCAGGGCCGAAGCGTACGACTTGTCCTCGAAGTCCAGGATCGCCTGGGCCACATAGACGTCGGCTTCAGTCCGCTGCGCCCGAGCACCGCCCGCGGAAAGGAGAACCATAAGGATCGCTGCCGTGCCGGCAAAGAGTTCGTACCGCATTGCTCTAATCCCTTACCAAAAGTCCCCCCCGGAACGCAAGCCTTCGTTTTCACTGGGCCCGGGGCGGGGCCGGCGGGGCCCCTCGGGCCGCTCCCCGCCCTCAGGGCTTCAGCATCACCTTGATGGCGCGGTCTTGCTTCTTGTCGAAGATCGCGTAGCCCTTCGGCGCCTCGTCGAGCCGCAGGGTGTGAGTGATGATCCGTGTGGGCTTGAGCTTGCCCGCCTGGATGAGCGGCATCAGTGGCACGATGTAGTTCCGCGCATTGCAGATCCCCATCCTGAGCGAGAGGCCCTTGAAGAAGGCGTCGCGGACGGGGAAGCCGATGGAGGGCTCCACGTAGACGCCGACGGAGGACACCGTGCCGCCCGCGCGCACGGCGAGGATCGCCTGCGAGAACGGGGTCTCGTGGCCCACGCACTCGAGGACGGCGTCGGGCCCGCGCCCGCCGGTGAGCGCGCGGAGCTGGTCGCCCGGGTCGCCCGTGTCCAGATTCACCGGGATGCCGCCCATCTCCTCGGCGAGCCTGAGCCGGTAGTCCACGCGGTCCACCACGAAGACGCGGCTCGGCCCGAAGAGATGCGCGGACTGGAGCGCGAAGAGCCCCACCGGTCCTGCGCCGAAGATGGCCACGGTGTCGCCGGGGCGGATGCCCGCGTTCTCGGCGCAGCAGTAGCCGGTGGAGAGGATGTCGCCCAGGAAGAACGCCTCCTCGTCGGCCATGCCCTCGGGCACCTTCTCGCACATGTGGTCGGCGAAGGGCACGCGGATGGCCTCGGCCTGGCCGCCGGGGTACTGGACGCCGAAACGGCCGCCGAACACCGCGCGCCCGGTGGTCGTGCACTGGGTGGGCAGGCGCATCCGGCACCACTCGCAGAACCCGCAGGAGATCGAGAAGGGCGCGATGATGCGATCGCCCTTGCGCACCTTCTTCACCTCGCCCCCCACCGCCTCCACCACGCCCATGAACTCGTGGCCCAGCACCACGCCCTTGGGCAACCCGGCCACCCGCCCGTGGTACTGGTGCAGGTCCGAGCCGCAGATGGCGCTGGTCGTGATCCGCACGACCACGTCGGTGGGGTCCACCACCCGCGCATCCGGCACCGACTCGACCCGCACATCCCCCGTTCCGTGCAGCGTGATGGCTTTCATACGGTCGCTCCCTCGCGTCGTCGGGTTTCGTAGCGAGCCAGCGCCGCCCCGCCGCGGACGGCCGCGCCCTTGTCCAGCGAGATGATCTCCATGGCCGTCGTCGCGCAAGCGCCGGCGAAGGCGTGGCGCGCGCAGGCGGCGCGGATGCGCGTCTCGAGGGGGCGCAGCGACTTGGCCACGCCCCCCGCCAGCAGCAGCCGCTCCGGGTTCAGCCCGTTGACGATGACGGCGAGCCCGGCCCCGAGGGCCTCGCACACCTCTGCCACCAGGGCCTCGGCCACCGCATCGCCGGCGGCGGCCAGCCGGAACACCTCGGGCGCCGTCACCATGCGGCCGAGCCGCCGCGAGCCCTCGAGCGCGATGTCGGTGCCGGAGCAATAGGTCTTCAGGCACCCGCGCCCGCCGCAGATGCAGGGGCGGCCGTCGAAGTCGATGGGCACATGCCCGAGCTCGCCCCCGTACCCCCCGCGCCCGCGCACGAGCCGGCCCTCGAGGATGATGCCCCCGCCCACGCCCGTTCCCAGCGCCAGCAGCACGAGCGAGGCTGCCCCGCGCCCGGCGCCGAACATCCACTCGCCGAGCGCGAGCGCGTTGACGTCGTTGTCGACGAACACGGGCAGGCCCGTCCGCTCCCTCACGACCGCGGCGAGCGGCACATGGGCCAGGTCCGGCACGTAGTGGGCCTCAGCGCCGATGATGCCGGTCTCGGCGTCCACGGTCCCCGGCACTCCGATGCCGATGGCGCGGGGCTCGATCCCACGCCCCTTCGCCAGCGTGGCGAGGCCCTCGATCAGGTCGAGCAAGTTGGCCAGTGCTCCGCCCGGGCCGCTCCCGTGGGTCGCTGCCTGGAGGTGCGCGAGCACTCCGCCGTCGGCGCCGACAAGCCCGGCCGCCGCGGTGGTGCCGCCCACGTCCACGCCGATCACCGCCCGGGTCGGCGTCACGGAGGACCCGTCACAGGTTGGAGAAGCTGGCGAGCCGGATGCCCTCGCGCGCGATCAGCTCTCGGGCGGCGGGATCGGTCAGCCCCTCGATCTCGGTCTCGCGCTGCTTGCCGTACCGGCTGTGGGCGAGATCCTCGTCGTAGTAGCCGGGATGGGTCATGAACTCGGACACGCCCTCCGGCAGCACCCGCAGCTGCTCGAGCACCCGCTCGCGCGACCAGTACGGCTCGGGCCCCGATTCGCCCATGAAGTGATCGGGCGTTCGCACCCCAGCCTTCAGCGCCGCCTGACGCCCGGGGGCGTCCTGGGCCCGCATCGGCACGTTGATGGCGCGGGCGAAGAAGAGCATGAGCTCGAGCAGCGGCTCGTGGCGCCCCACGTGGTGGTGGCTGTCAAGGTGCGTCGGGAAGCGCCCCATGATCCCCCTGAAGGCGTCGATCTGGGCGCCCAGCTCGATCCGTGCCTCGTCCACCTTCAGCCGCTCGGCCACGGCCCGCGCGTCCCGGATGAAGCACCCCTCGCCGTCCACGAGCGAGGGCACGCGCGCGGCCGGGGACACCGGCGCGCCGAGGGTGAGGTTCACGTGAAGGCCCACGCCCAGCCCCGAGTCCTGCAGGCCTTCCAGCAGCGCCGGGTCCAGCGGCCGGTTCGCGATGAGCGTGGTGCTCGTGACAATGCCGTGGCGGCAGGCGTGGAGGATCCCACGGCTGACGCCCGCCGTGAGACCGAAGTCGTCGGCGTTGACGATGAGAACCCGCGGGCGCGTCACGGGGTCCGTTCCCCCTGGATCACGAAGCGCTCCACCGTGGCTGGCAAGCCGTCTGCAGGCAGCGTGTGCTCGAGGTCGTGCAGGCGGATGTGCTCGAGACGTTCGTAGCCCAGCCGCGGGAAGGGCTGCGCGTCCTTGCCGAGC
>JACOVB010000379.1 GCA_016177555.1 Candidatus Rokuibacteriota bacterium | reverse complement strand
GGAAGGCCGCGGGGCATGGCCCCTGATACACCGGCGGCCGCGAGGCCGTCAAGCCCGAAGTCGGGGGCCCCGTCTGCGGACCCTGGGAGCGCGGGGGGCTTGACAAGCCCGGCGGCCGCGCATAGCGTGGGCGGGACCTTGAAACATGGTTACACGGGATGAAACTGACCCCGAAGCGACGACAGACCAGGACCGCGATGCCGCCGGTGCGGGCGGTGGCGCGCGCCGTCAGCATCCTGACGGCCCTCGGCGCCGAGGATCTGCGCCTGGTGGACCTCGCCGAGCGCCTCGACCTGCACAAGGCGACGGTCACCCGGCTCCTCGCCTCGCTCATGGACGCGGGGCTCGTGGAGCGCGACGAGCGTGACCGCTATCTCCTCGGGCCGGCCGTCCTCCGGCTCGCCGCCCGCCAGCTGGGGGGCCATCGTCGCCTGGTCGGGTTCCTGCGTGGCGCCCTCGAGCGCATCCGCGCGGCCACCGGCGAGACGGTGACGGTGCACGTGCGGGTGGGGACCGACCGCGTGTGCGTCGACGAGCTCGAGAGCCCGCAGCCCATCGCCTACCGGGCCGGTGTCGGGCAGCGCGTCCCCCTGCACATCGGGTCCGCCGGCAAGGTGTTGCTGGCGTTCCTCCCCCACGACGAGCGGAAGGGGTTGCTGCGCCAGCTCGGGCTGGTCAGGATCACCGAGCGGAGCATCACGAGCCTCGACCGGCTGGAGGCGGAGCTGGCGCACGTGCGCCGTCTCGGATACGCGTTCTCGTCCGGCGAGCGCGTCATCGGGGCCTCCGCGATCTCGGTGCCGGTGCTGGATGCCGAGGAGCACGTCGTCGCCGCCGTCAGCGTCCTGTCCCCCGACACCCGCCTCGTCGGACGCGAGCAGGCGCGCTGCGTGGAGATCCTCAAGCGGGAGGTGCCGCGCGTGCCCCTGTCCTTCTGGTCCACCAGACCCACTCGGAACGGCAAGGCCGCGGAGCCGGAGCGATGGACGTCGGCCGGCTCGTAGCGCGCGCGGCCCGGCTGTATCCGGAGCGCGAGGCGGTGGTGTGCGGGCCGGTACGACGGACGCTCGGGGAAGTGGACGCACGCGCGAATCGCGTCGCCAACGGCCTGGCGGCGCTCGGCCTGCGCCGGGGGGACCGCGTGGCGCTCCTGCTCAAGAACTGCGCGGAGTACATGGAGGTCGACTTCGGCCTGGCCAAGGGGGGCTTCGTCAGGGTGGCGCTGAACGCGCGGCTCGCGGCCGGTGACCAACGCGTCACGCTGGAGGACGCCGACGTCCGTGCCGTCGTCCACAGTGCGGACTTTGCCGACGCCGCCGAGGTCCTCCGCGGGGAGTTCCCCGCGATCCGCCACTGGATCCCTGTGGGCGGGGGAGACGGGTACGAGCGCTGGCTCGCCGCCCAGCAGGCCGCGGCTCCCACCGTCGCCAACGCCCCGGGGGACCTCCACTCGCTCTTCTACACCTCGGGGACCACGGGCAAGCCGAAGGGCGTCATGCACACCCATCGGGTCATCGCCCGGGTCGCCACGAACCTCCTCCTCGACGGCTTCACGATCGACCGCCAGGACCGCGTCCTCCTCCTGCAGCCGCTGAGCCACGGCAGCGGCTTCTTCATGCTGCCGGCGTTCATGCGCGGGGCCTGCTCGGTGATCCTCGACCGCTTCGATCCGGAGGAGGTGGTCGGGACCTGCGCCCGCGAGCGCATCACCTTCGTCAAGCTCATCCCCACGATGCTGATCAAGCTCCTCGAGGGGACGCGGGCCGGCGCGCGCGAGCTCGGCGCGGTGCGCGCCATCATGTACGGCGCCTCGCCCATGCCGGTGGAGAAGCTCCGGGAGGCGATGGACCGCTTCGGCCCGGTCTTCGTGCAGATCTACGGTCAGGCAGAGGCGCCGGTGACGATCACCGTGCTGCCCCCGCAGGACCATCGGCCGCAGGGGACGGCCGACGAGGTGCGCCGCCTGGCCTCCGCCGGCCGCCCGTTCCTCTCCGTCGATGTGCAGGTGCTCGCCGCGAACGGCGAGGCCGTGGCGCCCGGCGAGCCGGGGGAGGTCGTGGTCCGAAGCGAGCACGTGATGGCCGGGTACTGGCGCCGGCCCGAGCTCACGCTCGAGGTGCTGCGCGACGGAGCCGTCCACACCCGCGACATGGCGACCGTCGACGAGCGCGGCTACATCTACCTGCTCGGCCGCCGCGACGAGATGATCATCAGCGGCGGCTTCAACATCGCCCCGCGCGAGGTGGAGGAAGTGCTCCACCACCACGCGGCCGTCTCCGAGGCGGCCGTGATCGGCGTGCCGGACGGCACCTGGGGCGAGGCCGTCCACGCCTGCGTGGCGCTGCGCCCGGGCGCGACGGCCACCGAGGCCGAGCTGCTGGAGTTCTGCAAGCCCGCGCTGGGGTTCCGGCGGCCCAAGGCGATCACGTTCCTTCCCGATCTCCCGAAGAACCCCTACGGCAAGGTGCTGCGCCAGGAGCTGCGGAAGCTCCTGGGCGCCCGGGTCGTCCCCGGAGCCGGCCCATGACGCGCGCCTTCCAGCACTTCACGCCGAGCAAGGTCGTCTTCGCGCCCGCGGGGCTCGAGCCGCTCGGGGCCGAGCTCGACACCCTCGGGGCCCGGCGGCTCTTCCTCGTCTGCGGGACCACCGTGCGCAAGTCGGAGGCGTTCGAGCTGACCCGCGCGGCCCTCGGCTCACGGCTCGTCGACGTCTTCGACGAGGTGGTGCCTCATTCCTCCGTCGAGGTGGTCGACGCGGGGGTGGCCCGGCTGCGGGCGGCGGCACCCGACGCCGTCGTCTCGCTCGGGGGTGGGAGCGCGATCGACACCGCGAAGGCGATCGTGCTGCTGCACGCCGAGGGCGGGACGCTCGAGGAGCATCGCATCCGCTTCACGCCCCCCGACACCATCGTCTACAAGACCTTCACGCGACCGATGCTCCCGCACGTCGCCCTCCCCACGACCTTCTCGGGGGCGGAGGTCAATGCGGGCGGCGGCATCCGGGGCCACGAGCGCCACAGCAAGTACGTCTTCTCGGCGCCCCAGCTCGCGCCGCGCGTCGCCGTGCTCGCCACGAGGCTCGCGCTCGGCTTCCCGCCGGACTTGCTGGCCGGTTCCGACCTGATTTGCCTCGCCCACGGCGTCGTGGCGCTCT
>JACOVB010000378.1 GCA_016177555.1 Candidatus Rokuibacteriota bacterium | reverse complement strand
GCCTGGAGCAAGGCGATCGGCAGTCCCCGCTCGGTGACGATGACCACTTCGCCGCGCTTGGTCCGGCGCAGGTACTCCGTGAGGCGATTCTTCAGCTCCCGAACGCCGACGCTGCTCATGGCCGACCCTCCCTTGTGGCCATTGTAGCTACATGGCATGGGAGCGAGCAAGAACTCCGGGACCGCAGAAGGGTCAGGTCTTGCATTCCGACAGCGGTCAAGGACGGAGCGTATCGCCGCGCGGCGACGGCGGGGAGGGCCTCCCCACCGTCGCCTGAGCCACGCCGTCGCCCGCAGCCGCCAAGGGCGTCCTCGCCGACCCTGTCAGCAGGGCGCCCGAGCCGGGGGGCGAGGGGAGGTTCACGCTCGGATTCGGCTTGCGGAGGATGTCGGGGCGGGCGAGGCCGTCGCGAACGGCGCCGGGCCCGGGCGGCGCGCCGATTGACGCGCTCGATCGGCTGGATCTTCTGCGCGCCACTTGAGCCCATGCCAGCGGTGAGTCGCCGCGCGGGCGCAGAGGTCTTGCCTGGCGTCCCGCTCCCGGCGCGGCGGCAGCAGCACGCCCCAGTGGAGGACGAGGCGTGCGAGCCGCCAGGTGGCTTGCGTTTGGTTCACCCAAATGCAAAACTACTGGCATGGTCCGGCGAACCTTCTGGCAGGCGCGGATCGCCGAGGCGTGGCGCCAGCGGTCGGTGGTGTGGCTCATGGGTGTGCGCCGCGTCGGCAAGAGCGTCCTGTGCCAGTCCCTGCCCGACATCCGGTACTACGACTGCGAGCTCCCCCGGGTGCGGCGGCTCCTCGACGACCCCGAGGGGTTCCTCCGCGAGCATCGGCGCCTGCGGGTGGTGCTGGACGAAGTCCACCGCCTGCCGAACCCGGCCGAGGTGCTCAAGATCGCCGCCGATCACTTCCCGGACACGCCCGTCCTGGCCACCGGGTCGTCCACCCTGGGGGCGTCGGCGCGCTTCCGCGACACGCTGGCCGGCCGCAAGGCCGAGGTCTGGCTGACGCCGATGGTGCTCGCCGACCTGAGCGACTTCGGGTCCGCCGACCTCAGGCACCGTCTCCTGCGCGGCGGGCTGCCTCCCTTCTTCCTGGCCGAGCCCCTGCCGGAGCGGGACTTCCAGGAATGGCTCGACGCCTACTGGGCGAAGGACATCCTCGAGCTCTTCCGCCTGGAGCGCCGGCAGTCCTTCCAGCGCCTCGTCGAGCTGCTCCTGGCCCAGAGCGGGGGCATCTTCGAAGCGACGGCCCTGGCCCGGGCCTGCGAGGTGAGCCGCACGACGATCGCCAACTACGTGGCCGTGCTCGAGGCGACGTTCGTGGTGCACCTCGTCCGGCCGTACGCCGCCGGGGGGGCCGCGGAGATCGTCTCGGCGCCCAAGGTGTACGGATTCGACACGGGTTTCGTGTGCTATCACCGCGGCTGGCACGAGCTGCGTCGCGAGGACCTGGGACTGCTCTGGGAGCACGTCGTCCTCAACGAACTGCAGGCCCACCTCGGGCGGCCGCCGATCCATTACTGGCGGAGCAAGCACGGCAACGAGGTGGATTTCGTTGTCGCGTCGCGCAGCCAGCCGCCCACGGCGATCGAGTGCAAATGGTCGTCCGGCGAGTTCGATCCCACTCATCTCAAGGCGTTTCGAAGTCGGTATCCCGCCGGCGTCAACTTGTTGGCCAGCGCTGACGTCGATGCGCCCCGGACGCGCCGCTTTGGCGAGATCACGGTGGAGGTGGTCTCACTGCGCGACCTGGTCGAGCGACTGATGGCGCCACGCCCGCCGCGCCGCCGCCGGCATCGAGATGGGGCGTAGGGCAGGCGCCGTGCGGGCCACGACGCGGTTCACGCGTCGGCGATCGGGCTTGCCCGGGCGGCCGATCACGAGATCCTCGAGGTGGCCCGGCGTGAAGGCAGAGTGGTGGTCACGGCAGACCTCGACGATCCGCTGGACCGCGTTCTCGGCTACGCAGCCCGGCTCGATCTCGATCATCAGACCCCTGGCTCGCGAAGGAGCCGCTCGTCGAAGGTGAGCATCCTCAGGCCGGGATCGGTCCGTCTGAGCTGATGGAACGTGGCCAGATGGATGGCGTCGAGCGTGCGCAAGCGAGAAGCAGGCGCGAGACGCCCGGCGAGCGCGCAGATCTCTTCCGTGATCTCGAGGCAATCGATCCGATCCCAGAGGTCGTCCAGCGCTCGAGCCAGGCCGGCCACGGCGCGTTCGGTCCCTGGCGCTTCGAGGCGCAGCCTGAGCAGAGCCCGCTCGGCCTCCACCCGCGCCAGCCGGGATGCCGTGACGCGGCGGGCCCCGTGGACCTGCGCGGCCACCTCGCCTCCGCCGGGCTCGCCGAAGAGGAGGCGCAGCAGCGCCGAGGTCTCGAGGTATATCGAGCTCAGGATCGGTCCTGCCGCAGGGCCTCGAGGATCTCTGTTGAGGAGAGCGGCAGGGCCCTCGATTTCCGCCGGGGGGGGGTCCAGCTGCGCGGGCTCTTCGTGCGGAGCGTGGCTTCCCCTCGCTCGGCGAGGGCGGCCAGGTGCTCGGCCAGGCCAGACGGCCCCTGAGACTTGCGTCGCGCCGGGCGGAGCTCGGCGACAACCTGGTCCCGCTCGGTCACCAGGATGGTGTCGCCCCTCTTGACCAGGCGGACATACTCGCTGAGCCTGGCCTTGAGGATCTTGATGCCGACGGAGTGCATGCCGGAAGAGTAACCACCGGTGGTCACCACAGTCAAGGCCTGTCGCGGCCGCGCCCGCCCCATCTCCGTTATCGGGCGGCGGGCCGCTTAGACGCTCGCGAAGAACGCCAGGGGTGTGCTCGTCAGAAATGGTCCACCGTCGCCCGAGCCGCCGGCGCCAGCTGCCGGCCGCCTCGGAATTCCGGTGCGACCGGAGCCAGTGGCGCCTGGCCGCGTAGAGGCGGCGGCCTTGAACAGCTCGCGGCAGCCCCGCTCCCGATTCGGAAAGCCCTCGGTCGCAAGCTGCACCTCCTCGTTCAGGATCTCCGTCATCCTTCACTGCGCGCCAGGAAGTACGACGAAGCCAAGAACATCTGGCAGGCGCGTGTGACCGGACCGGGGTCAGGTCTTGCATTCCGACTTAGACCGGCCGCTTCGGCTCGTCAGGAACACGATCCGGTCAAGAGCGGGTCGGCGAGACCTCCCGGGCAGCGGCCAGGACTCATGGCGGGCTCGACCTTGTCCACGCAGAAGGCGCAGGTCCAGGATCTTGGGCGCGCCACTTGAGCCCCTGCCAGCGGTGAGTCGCCGCGCGGGCGCGGAGGTCGCGCCTGGCGTCCCGCTCCCGGCGCGGCGGCAGCAGGAGGACGCCCTGAGGAGAACGAGGCGTTCGAGCCGCCAGGTAGCTTGGGTTTGGTTCACCCAGATGCAAACCTACTACTGTCGTGGGTTGACCACGATCTTGCCTCTGGCGCGTCCCTCCGACATCGCCAGGAGACCCTCAGTGACCAGTCCGTCCAGAGGAATGACACGATCGAGCGCCGTTGAGACCAGATCGGTCGTGGCCAGGATGTTCAACGATGCCGGCAAATCGACATCACAGACGTGCGCCATGGTGGTCGCAACATTAACTTCCCGAAGCACCATCGTGCGCAGATCCAGCGAGCGCGGCTCCCCCTGGACACCGACGAGCAGGACTTGCCCGCCCTGTCGCGTGGCATCCAGGGCCAGCGCCGGCCCCTGCGGCGCACCCGACGCCTCCACGAATACGTGGACTCCGGCTCCATCGGTCAAGGCGCGGATGCGCTCCAGCGGATCTTCACGGCCGGCATTGACGAGGTGAGTCGCGCCCAGCCTGGCAGCTCTCGCCAGCCGGTCCTGGTCGATGTCGATGGCAATCAGGGGCCCCAGGCCCTGCGACCGCGCTGCGGCCAGGATGAACGCCCCGATGCCGCCCACCCCCATCAAGGCGACGGTCTGGCCTGGCGTGGCACCACTTCGCCGGACGGCGTGAAGGGCCACCGCCAGCGGTTGCGCCATGGCGGCCCCGTCATCGCTGCACCCGTCCGGCACGGGATGGCACATCCGGGCCGGGGCTTTGACCAGCTCGGCCAGGCCGCCATTCGCATTGAGGCCGAGCGTGTAGTAGCGGGCGCACAGGTTCGTTCGACCGGCCCGGCACCACTCGCACTGTCCGCACCACATGCCAGCGCCCGGCACGACCCGCTGACCCACCCCGGGACCGTCCACATTCGCGCCCACTTCGAGGATCCGTCCGACGAACTCGTGGCCGATGATCATCGGGCCGACGTGGCCGCTCGCCGGGTGCCGCCGCGTCAGTGGGGTGAAGTGGGGACCGTGCAGATATTCGCTGACGTCACTGCCGCAGATGGCTCCGCGCAAGACTTCGAGGATGACGTCATCGGGTCCGGGCTTCGCCGGCTCCGGCACCGACTCGATGCGAATGTCTCGAGTGCCGTGATACACGGCCGCTTTCATCATCGTCCCTCCTCGCTGCCTCTCCCACGCGCGTCACACTCCCCAGCATTTCCTGGGTAGGGGCCTTGCGCTCACAAGTACTACACGACAGCGCATCCTGTCCAGCCCGGCAGTGTTCAATTCGGCTTGACAGCACGACGCGCCTCAGTATACGGTGGCGCCCGCGAGGAGACCGTCGGAGGCAATGAGGAACGGTCCGCTCGCCCCGACGCCAGAATACGGGCAGTGGGTGGCGCTTCACTGAACGGCGACGCCGATCACTTCGCTCGTATCAGCAGCCACCCCATCGGGTTTCTTGACTCGGTTCCGCTGACTCGGCTACGGTTGGCGCCATCTGTTCGAGCGGTCACGAGAAGCACCTCGTTGACTGAGCCACGGAGCGAGGCGGCCGTCCGGCCAACCTGGATCGAAGGGAGACGGTGAGATGAAGTACAACCGGCCGTATT
Organism: Candidatus Rokuibacteriota bacterium; assembly: GCA_016177555.1. The sequence continues at coordinate 1,110 of JACOVB010000378.1, read as the reverse complement.
CGAGAGCCCGATGGGGCACCATGGCGAAGGACTTCGAGATGGGCGTCGACTTCGGCCGCCTGCGGCGCGAGCGGCTGGCGAAGGCGCAAGCGGCCATCAAGGCGCGCGGTCTCGGGGCGGTGCTCTGCTTCGACATGGACAATATCCGCTACATCTGCGGCACGACCATCGTCGAGGTGGCCCGGGACTTCATGAGCCACTACTGCATCTGTCCCGCCGAGGGCAAGCCCATCCTCTTCGACATCGCGGTGCCGGCGAAGCGGATCTCCGCGCCCTGGCTCGAGGGCCGGCTCGAGGCGCCCATCAGCATCCTGAAAGGGGCGCTGCCGCCCGAAACCAACCTCCAGGGCAAGTTCGCGCAGCAGGTCAGGCGGGTCCTCAGCGAGTACGGCGTCGCCAAGGAGCCGCTCGGGATCGACTTCATGGAGTTCCCGATGCAGAAGGCGCTCGAGAAAGAGGGACTCCTCCTGGCCGACGCCCAGCAGGCGCTCCTCGACGCGCGGGAGATCAAGACCGGCGACGAGATCGAGCTGCTCAAGCAGTGCTCGGCCATCACCGACGCCGTTCACGACGCCCTGGTGCGAGCGATCCGGCCCGGGATCAAGGAGAGCGATCTGGTCGGGATCGCCACGCAGAAGTATTACCAGTTCGGCGCGGAACGGGTGGCGAGCATCCAGTCGGTGTCGGGCCCCCGCGGGCTGCCGCACTCGCATACGCCGTCGGATCGCATCATCCAGCCTGGCGACATGGTCTTCATCGATCCCCACGGGACGTTCATGGGGTACCGGACCTGCTACTACCGCTGCTTCGTGTGCGGGCAGCCGAACCGCTACCAGGTGGAGGCCTACGAGCGGGCGTCGAAGTGGCTGAGCGACGCCATCGACGTCGTCCGGCCCGGCGTCACCACCGCGGACATCGCGAAGGTCTGGCCGAAGGCCGAGGAGTTCGGCTACAAGAACGAGGAGGAGGCGTTCCTGCAGCAATATGGCCACGGTCTCGGCATCTCGCTCTGGGAGCGGCCGATCATCTCGCGGCGCTTCTCCTTCGATTATCCGCAGACGATCCGCGAGGGGATGGTCTTCGCGGTCGAGACGTGGTCGGGAGCCGAGG
>JACOVB010000377.1 GCA_016177555.1 Candidatus Rokuibacteriota bacterium | reverse complement strand
TCGGGAACTGTCCGCGGCCTGCTCCCGGTTGCGGCGGTCGATCTGGCCGAGCACCGCCTCGGTGTCGCCCCGGGCGCGGTGGACCGAGAGGGTCAACGCATTCAGGTCCTGGCGGAACTGGGCGACGTCCTGATGGAGCCCCTCCCCCATGATGTCGGCGCACCCCGCCGCCAGCAGGGCGAGGGCCGGAAGCCCCGCCCAAATGGCGAAGGGGAGCACAAGGCTCCCCTTCGACTGCTTCCACATCAGCGGAGACCGCTCCGGGGGCGCTACCGCGCCTTGACCAGGAAATGCGAGCGGCGATTCTTCGACCAGCACGGCTCGTTCTTGTCCGTGCAGGCGGGCCGTTCCTCGCCGTACGAGATGATCGTCATCCGGCTGGCCTGGATGCCCTGGGACACGAGGTAGTTCATCGTGGCCTTCGCGCGGCGCTCGCCGAGGGCGAGGTTGTACTCGTTGGTTCCGCGCTCGTCGGCATGCCCCTCGATCAGCACCAGGTTGCTCGCGGCCTGCTTCAGCCAGGCCCCATTGGCGTCGAGGATCTTCGCGTCTCCAGGCCGGATGTCGTACTTGTCGAAGTCGAAGTGGATGTCCTTCAGGTTCGGGCTCTCCGAGAACTCGATGGGCCTGGGCGGCGCGGCGGCTGCAGGCCGCGCGGGCGCGGCCGCGGCCGCTCCCGCTCCCGCGGCCGCTCCCGCTCCCGCTCCCGCTCCCGCTCCCACGCCCGCGCCCGCGCCCGCGCCCGCGCCCGCGCCCGGGGCGGAGGCGCGCCCGGGTGCCGGAGCGACGGCGCCTGGTGCGGGCGCCGCAGGAGCCGGCGCCGTCGGAGGTGGCGCGGACGCGGCGGTCGTCGCGGGCCGCTTGGGACATCCCACGAGGAACAGGCTGAGGACCAGCAGGGGCAGCACGAGAAGCAGATGACCCCGTCGTTGCCGCATGATGTTGACTCCTCCTTGTCTACGTCCGGTGAACAGGCCCACAAACTGCCGACAATGTTATCACGGAAGACGAGGGGACCAAGCAGGACTTGTGGCCTCACCCCCTTGAGTGGGTGCCGCCTGCTGCTCGGAGCCGTCGGCGAGCATGGTGAAGATGCGCCAGCCGCGGAGCCGGCTTCCGTGAAACGCCAGATGGCGCCCGTTGGGGGCCCAGGAGGCGTTCTCGTTGTCTCCCGGGCCGGCCGTGAGCTGGCGCACGTTGGAGCCGTGAGGGCTCACGGCCCACAGGTCGTGGTTGCCCCGGCGCGAGGTGTAGACGATGGTGTCGCCCTTCGGCGACCACCGCGGCTGCGTGTTGAAGCCGCCGCTGGTCAGGCGCCTCACGTTGGCGCCCTCGGCGTCCATGATGAAGATCTGCGCCGTCCCGGCGCGGTCCGAGGTGAAGGCGATCTCCCGCCCCGTCGGCGACCAGCTCGGCTCGGTGTCGATCCCGCTGTGGGTCGTGAGCCGCCGGAAGGCCCCCGTGGCCACGGTAAGGAGATAGATCTCCGGGTTGCCGTCCTTCGACAGCGTGAGCGCCACCGATCGGCCGTCGGGGCTCCACGCCGGCGATGCGTTGATGCCGAGATAGCCCGCGAGGAGCTGCACCGGACGGCGCTCGAACGCGAAGAGCCGGTAGAGAAACGGGTAGCCGCCCATGTAGGACGTGAAGGCCACCGAGCGCCCGTCGGGGCTCCAAGCCGGCGAGAGGTTGATGGAGCGGTTGGCGGTGAGCGGGGCCGGGCCCGCCCCGTCGTAGTCCATCAGGGAGAGCTCCTTCACGCCCGGGCCCACGGCGAGATAGGCGATCTTGGTGTCGGCGATGCCGGGCTCGCCCGTGAACTGAAAGACCACCTCGTCGGCGATCTTGTGGGCGAGCCGGCGCGCCTCTGCCACCGGCATCTCGATCTTCTTCGAGGCAATGGCCCGGAGCTCCGGGGAGGTGAGGTCGTAGAGCCGCATCTCGGCCGTCGCGCGGCCGCCGCCCAGGCTCAGGAGGCCGTGGAGGGCCGCGTGGGCTCCGGCGGCCGCGGCGCCGGCCCAGCGCTGGCGGAGCGCCTCGACATCTGCCGCGGGGAGCGGGGTGGGGTCGGAGACCACGCTGAAGAGCGCCGAGAACTTGAGGTCGGCTGAGGTCACCTCGGGGACCCGCTTGGCGAGCCCCCCGGTATCGGTGCCTGCCACCACGGTGAAGTCCGGGATGAAGATGTTGAGGCGCTTGGCCCCGCTGGCCATGACGTTGAGCAGTACGTCCGGGGCCTGAGAGCGTGCCAGGGGTGGGGAGGAGAGGACTCCCCCCATGACGACCCCAAGGACCGCCGCCACGAGAGCCAGGAGCGCTCGGGTCTCGCGCACGCTCAGCCGCGCTCCGGCCGGAGCTCGAAGCGGAACAGCACGCGGAGGGAGGGCTTGCTCCACTCCTGGGGCAGGGGCGGGAAGGGGCTCGCGTCGGCGATGGCGCGCAGCGCCGCCTGGTCGTAGAAGGCGTTGCCCGAGCTCTTCTCGATCTTCGGGGCCCGGATGGAGCCGTCGCGCTGGATGTCGACGAGGACGAGCGGCTTCTGCGACGGCTCGCTGGTCTGCCCCTGCTTTTGCCACCGCTCCTCGACCTTCTGGAGGACCTGGCGCAGGTACCACGCGTGGGGGAAGTCGGAGACGTCGAGCGTGAGCGCGCCCGTGCCGCTCACGGAGCCCGTGGTCTGGCCCAGGGGCGGAGGCGGGGCCGGGCGCGCCTCAGTGGGCGTCTCTCCGGCCCTCGCGGCGGTTGGCGGCGCGGGCGCGCGGCGCTCCGCGGGCGCTCCCAGCGGCGGCAATTCCTTCTCGCCCGGACGCGGCAGCGCCGCCGGGCGCGAGGGCAGCCGCGGCGTGACGGCGGGGCTGTCGGGGAGCTTCACCGCCTCGCGCGCTCGCGCCTCGCGCGGCTCGGGCTCGGGCAAGCTCGACCGCGAGGGCGCGAGCGTGGCGGGACGGGGCGGCAGCGCCGGCGCCGTGGCTCCGGACGGGGATCCCACGGCGGCCACCGCGGGGACAAGGTTGACCACGTAGACCTTCTGGCTGCTCCCGCCGCCCCAGATCACCCATGCGATCACGGCGGCGGCGGCGAGGCCGTGGCCGATGGTCGAGACGGTGATGGCCAGTAACGGCAACCGCCTGCGGCGGAGAGCGGGGCCGGGCCTGACGGGCGTCACCTGGAACGGTGACCGCATCGGAACGCCTCCGGCAACGCTGGTGGAGATCAGCGGTCCCTCGCCGGCTCGGTCACCATCCCGAGCTTCTCGACCCCGGCCCGGCGCACGCGGTCCATGGTCTCGACCACGAAGCCATACTGCAGTCCCTGGTCTGCCTTGAGGTAGATCGTCTTGTCGGCGCGGCTCTTGAGGACCTCCCGCAAGCGCGGCTCCAGCCCGGCCAGAGGGACCGGCTTGTCGTTGATGAACGCCATCTGATCCTTGGTGAGCGTCAGCACCACCCGCTCTTCCACCGCCGTGGGCTTGGCCGCGCTCTTCGGCAGCGAGACGTCGATCCCGCGGTGCATCAGGGGCGCCGTGAGCATGAAAATCAGGAGCAGGACGAGGATGACGTCCACCAGCGGGATGATGTTGATCTCGGACAGCGTGGCGCCGATCCGGGCTCCGCCCGCGCCGTACTCCGCCGAGTCGACCTTAATGGCCATCTTTGACGATCCGCGCCGGCTTGGGCACCGGGCGGGCGAAGAGGTTGAGCAGGTCCAGCGAGAAGCCTTCCATCTCAGTCGCCCATCGCTTCACCTGGTTGACGAAGTAGTTGTAGGCGATGACCGCGGGGATGGCTGCGCCCAGACCGGCCGCCGTGGCGATGAGCGCCTCGGAGATGCCGGGGGCGACCACGGCGAGGCTGGCCGAGCCCTGCTGGCCGATGCCGTGGAAGGCGCTCATGATGCCCCAGACCGTGCCGAAGAGCCCGATGAAGGGCGCGGAGCTCGCCGTCGTGGCGAGGAAGGGCAGGTAGCGCTCCATGCGGGAGATCTCCCCGGACCCTGCCCGCCGCATCGCCCGCTGGATGGCGTCCACGCGCTCCGGTGGGATGCCCTCCTCGGCCTCCTCGAGCATGCGGTCGAGCATCTCGGCCCCGCCGATGGCCCCGCCGGCCTCCTGGCAGCCGGCGATGTAGAGCTGGGCGAGCGGGCTCTCGCGGTGTTTCTTGGCGGCGCCGAAGATGGCCGACAGCCGCCGCCCCTCGCGGAAGACCTTCAGGAAGCGCCCCGACTCCCTGCGGACCTTCCTGAACTCCCACCACTTCTCCACGACCAGGGCCCAGCAGACGACGGAGAAGACGCCAAGGAGGAGGAGGACGAACTTCGCGACGGGGCCGGCATTGAGGACGAGCTCGACGACGCTGGAGTTCAGGCTTCCATTTCCCTGCACTCGGGGCTCCTTTTGGGGCGCAACTCGAGGAGAAAACCCGCTCTTCCGGATGATACCGAACACGCGCGAAGAGTGTCAATGATTTGACAGCCACAACGTCCCGCCGTATAAGGGGGCGGTGATGTCCACGGGCGATCGCGACCCCCGCCGCATATGACGGACCCCGACTCGTGAGCATTCGCCTCCCGTGGGAGGCCGCGCGTTGATGTTCCGGTCACCTGGTCCCATCGTACTGCAGCTCGGGCCTCTGACCATCCGCTGGTACGGGCTCCTGATGGCCACGGCCATGGGGCTCGGCCTCTGGCTCGCGTATCGTGACGCCAAGCGCCGGGGACTCGATCCCGAGAGCCTGCTCAAGGCCTCGGAGCTCGGCCTGCTCGGCGCCCTGGTGGGCGCCCGGCTCTACTATGTTCTCTTCAACCTGGATTACTACAGCCAGTTCCCCGCCAAGATCTTCGCCGTCTGGGAGGGGGGGCTCGCCATCCACGGTGGGCTCATCGGCGGGCTCCTGGTCGGGGGCGGCTATGCGTGGCGGCGAGGCCTTCCGGCGCGGACGTACACGGACATCGTCGCGCCGTGCCTCGCCCTCGGTCAGGCCATCGGCCGCTGGGGCAACTTCTTCAACGAGGAGGCCTTCGGCACGCCGACGAGCCTGCCCTGGAAGCTGTTCATCTCGCCGCCGCACCGCCCGCTGATCTACGCCCAGGACGAGTTCTTCCATCCTGCGTTCCTCTACGAGTCCGTCTGGGACCTGGCCGTGTTCGGCCTCCTCAGCTGGGCCTTCCGCGACCGCCTGGCGCGGGCGCCGGGGGCGCTCTTCCTGACCTATCTGGGGCTGTACTCCGCAGGGCGCTTCTTCACCGAGGCCATCCGCACGGATCCCCTCATGCTGGGCCCTCTGCGCGTGGCCCAGATGGTGAGCCTGCTGGGCGTGGCCGTGGCTGTCGTCGGCGTGCCGCTGATGCTCAAGCGCGCCCGGCCCGCCGCCTGACGGGCCCGTGTACTTCGCCTTCCTCGGCACCTCCGGCGCCGTGCCGTCCCTGCGCCGGGACACCACGTCCCTGGTCTTCGTGGGGCGTGACGAGTCCGTGCTGGTGGACTGCGGGGGCAGCCCGGTCCAGAAGCTCCTCTTGGCGGGGACGCGCCCCGAGCGCCTCGAGCGCGTGATCATCACCCACGTCCACCCCGATCACGCCTATGGCCTGCCGTCTCTGATCCAGAGCCTCTTCCTCATGAGGCGCGCGGCGCCGCTGGCCCTCTCCTGCCGGCCGGAGCACGCCGAGCCCCTCCGGGCGCTCCTCGGCGTGTTCGGCCTCCTCGAGCGGCCGGGGATGTTTCCCCTCCTGTGGGAGCCGGTGCCGGCGCGGGAGGGGGCCTCCGTGGCGACATCAGCCTCCTTCGCGATCTCGGCGTCGCCCAACGCGCATGGCGGCATGCCGAACCTGGCGCTCCGCTTCGACATGCGCGGGCGCGGCTCCGTCGTCTACTCCTCGGACACCGCGCCGAGCGATGCGGTCGCGGCGCTGGCCCGGGGCGCCCACACCCTGATCCACGAGGCGACGTTCTCCTCGCTCTCCAGCGAGCGCGTCGGCGCCCACTCGACGGCGGCCGAGGCGGGCGAGATCGCGGCGCGGGCGGGCGTCCACCGTCTCATCTTGACCCACATGGACGCCGCCCATCACGGCGAGGTCGAGGCTCTGGCGGACGAAGCCCGCTCCCGGTTCGACGGGATCGTGGAGATCGCCGAGGAGCTGGTTCCGTACCCCCTGTGAGCGGGATCAGCGCGCGCCGCACACCCAGCGTCGCCGAGGCGCGGGCCATCCAGGAGCGGCTACGCGCGCGCGTGCGCGTGACCGGCGGGCCCCGGCGCCCGCGCCTCGTGGCCGGCGCCGACCTCGCCTACCGCGCCGATGGATCCCGCGCCTGGGCCGCCGTCGTGCTCGTGTCGCTCCCAGACGGGGTGGTGGTCGAGACGGCCACTGCCTGGCACCGTCCGCGCTTCCCGTACATTCCCGGCTACCTCTCGTTCCGCGAGGGCCCGCTGCTGCTCGCGGCCTTCGGGCGCCTCGAGCGCCGGCCCGACCTCTGCCTCTTCGACGGGCAGGGGATCGCCCATCCGCGGGGCGTCGGACTGGCCTCCCACATGGGTGTGCTCCTGGACTTGCCGAGCGTCGGCTGCGCGAAGTCGCGCCTCGTGGGCAAGCACGACGAGCCCGGCGCAGGGCGCGGGGACTGGGCGCCGCTCCGGATCGAGGGCCGGACGGTCGGCGCGGTGCTGCGGACGCGTGAGGGTGTGCGCCCGATCTACGTCTCGCCGGGGCATCGCATCGGGCTCGCCCGCGCCATCGAGTGCGTGCTCGCGGTGAGCCGGTTGCGAGTCCCCGAGCCCATCCGGCAGGCCGAGCGCGTCGCCGACGAGCTGAAGCGGCGGGACCACCGCGGATGATGCCGCGCTACGAGAGCCGCGATGGTCGGGGCTGTCTCCTCGTCGGCGACAGCCGCCGGCTGGATCCCATCCCCACGGGCAGCGTCGGCGTGATCGTCACCTCGCCCCCTTACTGGGTGCGTGGTCGGGGCCGGGACTCGGCCGAGCGCTGGGCGCGGACCCTCGCGCAGGAGTTCGGCGCGGAGTGGCGGCGCGTGCTGGCGCCGGACGGGGACCTGTGGCTCGTGATCGGCGATCGCCACGACGGCGCGGAGTGGCTGGGCCTCGACGGCATCGTCAGCGAGTGGATGCGGCGGACGGGGTGGCGGCTTCAGTCCAAGGGCTGCTGGGCGCAGGTGCGCTCGCGGGAGCGCTGGGACAACCGGCTCAACCACGTGCTCCGCTTTCGCAACGCGGGGCGCGCCGTTCGCCCCGACTCGACCACATTGTGCTGGATGCTCCCGCTGCCGCCCTCGCACCGCGAGAGCCTCTGGGACGCCACCCCCGATCCCGTGATCCGCACCGCCCTGGAAAAGAGCAAGAAGCGGGGGCCGGTGCTGGATCCGTTCATCGGCGCGGGGACGGTCGCGCTCGTGGCGCGGGCCGCCGGTCGCGCGTGGATCGGAGTGGAGCGGGATCCGCGGATGGCGCGGCTCGCGGCGCGGCGCCTCGGGCTGCGGCGTCCCGCGCGTCCCGTCAGGACAGTCGGGTGCGGATCTTCCGGACGAGCTCCTGGTAGGACGAGGTCCGGATGATCTCGTTGAACTGGGCCCGGTAGTTCCCGGTCAGGCTCACGCCCTCGACGACCATGTCGTTGATCAGCCAGCGCTCGTTCTGGCGGGACATCCGGTAGTCGATGGCCACCTCCTGGCCCTGCCTGGTGACGAGCCGCGTGCGCACCACCGCGTGCTCGCCCTCCGCCGACTCGCCCGCGTAGCGGATCGGCTCGCCGCTGTACCGCTCGACCTTCGAGAGGTACGCGCGCTCGATCAGGTCCCGGAACAGCGCGGTGAACTCCACGCGCTCCGCCCCCGAGCGCCCGTCCCAGTGCCCGCCGAGGGCGCGCCGGGCCATCCCCGCCCAGTCGAACACTTCCTCCGTTGCCTCGCGGAGCGCCCGGTGCCGCTCCTGGGCTTTGGCCGAGCCCTTGAGGGCGGGATCCTCGAGGGTCCGGATGACGCGGGCGATCTGGAGCTTGAGCTGGTCGGTCACGGATGCGGCGAAACCGCCGGACGCGCCGGCGAGCGCCACCAGCGCAACCAGCATCCCCGACAGAATGAGCCTGCGGATCATGTGTTCTGTCTCCTTGGACTGATCGGCTCGCGTGCTGCGGAGCCCTCGATGTCAGAGCAAGCCCCGTGCCCGGATCCCGCGACGGAGAAAGCCTGTTCCTGCAGGGACTCTCGGCTGGCGCGGATTGTCGGCGCCCCGGACCATGA
>JACOVB010000376.1 GCA_016177555.1 Candidatus Rokuibacteriota bacterium | reverse complement strand
CTCCAGGAGGGCTCGCTCACTCCGATGGACCGGACGTACTGCAACGGCGAGTTCCGGCTCGGGGCCTGGACCTTCAAGGACTGGCTCGAGGGGGGTCACGGGCACGTGGATCTCCGCTCGGCGCTGGTCCGCTCGTGCAACGTGTTTTTCTACCAGGCCGGGCTCAAGGTGGGGCCCGAGGCCGTGGCCCGCTACGCCCGCGCCTTCGGGCTGGGCGTGCCCTCCGGGATCGAGCTCGGCGGCGAAAAGCCGGGGTTCGTCCCGTCGCCGGCATTGAGGCGGAGCCAGGGCCGGCCCTGGCACGGGGGGGACACCGTCAACATGTCCATCGGCCAGGGGCAGGTGCTGGTCACGCCGGTCCAGGTGGCGCGGATGATGGCGGCGGTCGCCAACGGCGGCATCCTCTGGAAGCCGCGCCTGATCCAGCGCGTCGAGCGGGCGGACGGCACCCTCGCCTACTCCGAGTCGAGCCGGATGACCGGGCAGGTGGACCTCTCCCCCCTGGTCTGGGCCTTCCTCCGCGACGCCCTCCGTGGGGTGGTCAGCGACGGCACCGGGCGGGGGGCCCGGCTGCCCGGCATCGAGGTGGCGGGCAAGACGGGCACGGCGCAGACCATCGCCAAGAGCGACAGCGCGCGCGGCCAGGACCACGCGTGGTTTGCCTCCTTCGCGCCGGCCGACGATCCGCAGGTCGTCGTCGTCGTCCTCGTGGAGCGGGGAGGCAAGGGGGGCCAGGTCGCCGCGCCCATCGCGCGGGAGATCTACCAGGCGATCTTCCTCGAGAAGGTGGCCATGGCGTCCACGGGAACGGACTCGTGATCTTCAGGATCGATCGCCGCCTCCTTCAGAACGTCGACTGGGCGCTGCTGGCCGCGGCCGGGGCGATCGTCGCCCTCAGCGTCCTGTCGCTCTGGGGCCTCGCCTGGGGAGGCGGCTCCGGCATCGCGTTCCGCCAGCTCGGGTGGGTGGGCGTGGGGCTCGGCGCGCTCGTCGTGGTGGCGAGCCTGGACTACCGGACTGTCGTTCGCGCCGCGCCCGCGCTCTACGTGGCGGGACTCGGCCTGCTCGTGACCGTCTTCATCCTGGGCCGGACCGTCTCGGGCGCCCGCCGCTGGATTCACGCGGGGCCGCTCACGGTCCAGCCCTCGGAGCTCTTCAAGCTGATCTTCGTGCTGACGCTGGCCTGGGCCCTGACGTTGCGGTGGGCGCGGCCGCTCTCCGGCGCGACGCTCGCGTGGACGGTGGGGCTCGCGGTGGTCCCGTTCCTCCTGGTCGTGCGGCAGCCCGACCTGGGCACGGCCCTGGTGCTCCTGCCGGTTCTCGCCGCCGTGCTCCTGGGGGTCGGCCTGCGGCTCAAGGTCCTCGCGGTGCTCGCCCTGGGGGCGGTGGCCGCCACGCCGCTCGCGTGGCTCGCGCTCAAGGCGTATCAGCGGGAGCGACTGCTCGTCTATCTGGACCCGTTCCGCGATCCACTCGGAACGGCGTACAACGTGATCCAGGCCAAGATCGCCATCGGGTCCGGCCAGCTCCTGGGCAAGGGCGTCAGCGGGGCGACGCAGAGCCGCCTCGCCTTCCTCCCGGAGCGCCATACGGATTTCATCTTCGCCGTGTTCGCCGAGATGTGGGGGTTCGTGGGGTGCCTCGTCCTGCTCCTGGCGTACGGGCTCCTGGTGCTCCGGGGGTTCGAGATCGCGGCCGGCGCGCGGGAGCCCCGGGGGCGCATCGTCGCCCTCGGCGTGACCGCGCTCTTCGCCACCCAGACGCTGATCAATCTGGGGATGGTGACGGGGCTGCTTCCCGTGGTGGGGATCCCGCTCCCGTTGATGAGCTACGGGGGGTCCTCCATGGTCGTCTCGCTCATGGGGCTTGGGCTCCTGCTCTCGGTACGAATGCGGCAGTTCCAGTAACCGCTGCGTGACCGCCGGGATGCAGATTCCCGGATCGAGGACTGCCGTGGGGAAACGGATCGTCGTCAACGCCGGCGTGACCGAGACGCGTCTCGCCGTGCAGGACGGAAACCAGCTCGCCGAGCTGTACGTGGAGCGCGCCCGGCGGCGCTCCATCGTCAGCAACATCTACAAGGGCATCGTCACCAACGTCCTGCCGGGCATGCAGGCGGCGTTCGTCGACATCGGGCTCTCCAAGGACGCGTTCCTCTACGTGGGGGACTACACCGTCAACCTCGGCGAGGATGACGCCGCGGTCCTCCGGGAAGGGGACGAGGACGCGCCCGACGAGGATCCGGGGGAGGGCGAGCCGGAGCTGCGCGCCGCAGCGTCCGACCAGCCCATCGAGGAGGTGCTCGGCCGGGGCCAGGAGATCCTCGTCCAGGTGTCCAAGGAGTCGCTCGGGACCAAGGGGGCGCGGATCACCTCGTTCATCTCCTTGCCGGGTCGCTACATCGTCTACATGCCGCAGTCCCGCCACGTGGGCGTCTCCCGGCGCATCAACGACGAGGACGAGCGGGAGCGCCTCCGCGCGATCGTCAAGGGGCTGCGCCCGTCGGGCGGGGGCTTCATCGTCCGGACGGTGGCCGAGGGCAAGGGCGAAGCGGAGCTGGCGGCGGACATCGCGTTCCTGAGCCGCCTCTGGAGCCAGATCCAGGGGCGTTTCGACACCGCCAAGGCGCCGTCGCTCCTCCACGAGGAGATGGATCTCACCTTCCGCGTGGTGCGGGACCTGTTCTCGCCCGAGGTGGACGAGTTCCTGCTGGACACGCCGGAGGCCTACGAGAAGTGCCTGCAGTTCGCGACCTCGCTGGTCCCGCAGCTCGCCTCCCGCGTGAAGCGCTGGGAGGACCGGCGGCCGATCTTCGAGGCCACCGGCATCGAGAAGGAGATCGAGAAGGCGCTCCGGCGCCGCGTGTGGCTCAAGTCCGGCGGCTACATCGTCATCGATCACACGGAAGCGCTGGTCGCCATCGACGTCAACACGGGCAAGTACGTGGGCAAGCGCGATTTCGAGGAGACGGTGCTCAAGATCAACCTCGAGGCCGTCACCGAGGTCGTCCGCCAGATCCGGCTGCGGGACCTGGGCGGCATCATCATCATCGACTTCATCGACATGGAGCGGGCCGAGCACCGGGAGCAGGTCTCCCGCGCGCTGCGGAAGGCGCTGGCCGACGACAAGGCGCGCACCAACGTGCTCGAGATCTCCGAGCTGGGCATCGTGGAGATGACGCGCAAGCGCGTCCGCCAGGGACTGCAGTCCATGTTCTGCGCGCCGTGCCCCACCTGCAAGGGGAGCGGCGTGGTGAAGTCCGACGCCACGCTGGCCGCGGAGATCTTCCGGAAGATCCAGGCGGAGGCCCCGGATGCCGCGGGCCAGGAGGTCGTGGTCCGCGCGCACCCGGAGGTGGCTCACTACCTGGACGTCACGGAGCGCGACGGCATCGAGCGTCTCCAGCCCCTCATCGGCAAGAAGCTCGCCGTGCAGCCCGTCGCGTCGTTTCAGCGGGAGGAGTACGACCTGAGCTTCCGCTAGCCGGAGGAGCCCATGCACGCCGCGATCCCCCTCATCCCCACGACCGTCTGCGGGAGCCACGGGCTGCCCTCCTGGCTCCACCTCGTCCGCGAGGCTGCCCAGGCCGGGCGTCTCGGCCCGGGGGACCTCCAGGAGGCGTACGACGACGGCGTGCGCATTGCCATCCGCGACCAGGTCGAGGCGGGCATCGACGTGATCTCGGACGGCGAGATGCGGCGCGTGACCTTCATCCGTGGCTTCTACGACCGGCTGAGCGGCATCCGCCCGCTGCCGATCCCCCGGCGACTCGGGCCGCCCAGCTACGACTCGTTCTGTCCCTACGAGGTGGTGGACCGGGTCGGCGCGCCGCAGGGGCTCGGGATCGTCGAGGAGTTCCAGTACGCGCGCACCCATGCCGACCGCCCCATGCGGGTGGCCGTGCCCGGCCCCATGACGCTTCTCATGGCGCTCCGTCGCGGCGGGCCCTACGCGACGGAGGACAGCCTGATCGCCGACCTCATCGCGCTGGT
>JACOVB010000375.1 GCA_016177555.1 Candidatus Rokuibacteriota bacterium | reverse complement strand
TGGTCCGTCCCGGTGTCGAAGAAGGCCTCGCGCTCCTCGTCCCAGAAGAGGGCGAGCGCGGCTTCTGCCAGCCGGCGGGATTCGTCAAGCCAGCGCCGGTCGAAGGTGGCCTCGTACACCGTCACGAGCCCGAACCCCACCATGGCGTAGTCCTCGAGGTAACCGCGGATCCTGGCCTCGCCATCCTTCCACGATCGCTGCAGGCGTCCGCCGTCCATCATGGCCGTCGTGAGAAACTCGGCGCTGCGGACGGCGGCGGCCAGGTAGTCGGGGCGCCCGAAGGCGCGGCCGGCCTCGGCGAAGGCGGCCATGGTGAGCCCGTTCCAGGAGGCCAGCACCTTGTCGTCCAGCCCGGGGTGGACCCGCCGCTCCCTGACCTCGTACAGTGTCTTCCGCGCCTGCCCGATCAGCCGAGCGAGGCGATCCGGCGCGACCCCCAGCGCAGCGGCCACCTCGGCGGGGTCCCGTGGCACGAAGAGGATGCTGTCTCCCTCGAAGTTGGGCCCATCGTCCACGCCCCAGTGGGCGAGAGCCGCCCGGGCCGTCTCGGAGTCGGAGAGCGCCGCGCGGATCTCCTCGGGGGTCCAGACGAAGAACTTGCCCTCCACGCCTTCCGAGTCGGCGTCCTGCGCCGAGAAGAATCCGCCTGCCGGGTGAGCCATCTCGCAAAGGAGATAGTCGAGCGTCTCCTCGGTGACGCGCCGGTACTCGGGCTCGCCCGTGGCGAGCCAGCCGTGCAGGTAGAGCGAGGCGAGCTGGGCATTGTCGTAGAGCATCTTCTCGAAGTGCGGCACGAGCCAGCGGGCGTCCACCGAGTAGCGATGGAAACCGCCGCCGAGCTGATCGTACATACCGCCGCGGGCCATGCCGGTCAGCGTGCGCCTGACCATGTCCAGGACGCGCGGGTTCCCCGTCCGCCGCCAGAAGCGCAGCATGAACTCCCAGATCATGGGCTGGGGGAACTTCGGCGCCTGGCCGAGCCCGCCGGCTCGCTCGTCGAAGTCGCGGGACACCCCCTGGTAGGCCGCCAGGAGGATCTCGTCGGTGAGGAGGCTCGCCGACTGGCGCAGCCGCTCCCCCTGGCGCATCTGCTCGAGGAGCTGCTGCCCGGCCGCCACCACCTCGCCCCGGCGCGAGCGGTACGCCTCGGCCACGCCCTGGAGCACCCGCGGGAAGGCGGGCATGCCGTGACGGTCCTCCGGCGGGAAGTAGGTTCCGCCATAGAAGGGCAACCCGTCGGGAGTGAGGAACACCGTCATCGGCCAGCCGCCGTGACCGGTCATGGACTGCACCGCCTGCATGTAGATCTGGTCCACGTCCGGCCGCTCCTCGCGGTCCACCTTGATGTTGACGAAGAGCTCGTTCATGAGCCCGGCGATCGGCTCGTCCTCGAAGGACTCGCGCTCCATCACGTGACACCAGTGACAGGCCGAGTAGCCCACGGAGAGCAGGATGGCCTTGTCCTCCCGCCGCGCCCGCTCCACGGCCTCGGGGCCCCACGGGTACCAGTCCACCGGGTTGTGCGCGTGCTGGAGGAGATAGGGGCTGGTCTCGCGGCTCAGCCGATTGGTGTGCTCGGTCACGGAGGGGGAGCCGCTACGGTTGGACGAACGGGAGCGCGGCAACGCGGGCGGGGAGCTGCGCGTCCCCGTCATGGATCGACACAGCCGTCCCCGGCTCGAGGTGCTCGCGGCGGACGTAGGCCAGCGCGACCGGCACCCCCAGCGAGAGCGAGCGCACCGCGGAGGTAACCCGGCCGATCTCCTTTCCTTCGGCGTGTAGCGTGGCGCCGTGCCTCGGCACCCTCGCACCCTCGAGGACCAGGCCCCCGAGCGCGCGGTTCACGTGACCGCGGTACTTCACCCGCGCCACGACCTCCTGGCCGATATAGCAGCCCTTGGTATAGCTCACGAGCGCCTCGAGCCGCGTCTCGGGCAGGATCACCGTCTCGTCCACGTCGTGGCCGTACAGCGGCACTCCCCCCTCGACACGGAGAACCTCCCAGGCCCCGACGCCCACGGGTCGGGCTCCCCCCTCGCGGAGCGCCCGCCAGAGCGCCTCGCCGTGCTCCGGTGCCACCCAGCACTGGAAGCCCGCGCCGCCGAGCTCGGCCCGCCGGATCACCCGCACCGGCGCCCCGGCCATGTTCACCTCGACATGCGCATACGGGGCCAGGTCCAGCGCCCGGCCCGCGAGACGCTCAATCAAGGCCGGAGACCGGGGGCCCTGAATGGAGAGCACGATGAAGGCCTCGTCGGCGGCCTCGAAGTACGCCTTCTCCGAGATGAGGAAGTGATCGATGACCTGGAGCACCTTCTCGGTGCTCCCCGGCGGCAGCTCGATCAGGAGCCGGTCCTCGAGGGCGTACACGGAGAGCAGCGACACGACCTTGCCGTGGGCGTCGAGGAAGGCCGCGGGGCACCCCTGCCCAGGCTGGAGCCCCTTGATGTCGTTGGTGACCATCCCGTGGAGGAACGCCGCGCGATCCCGTCCCGTGACCACGGCCTTGCCGACGAGCGAGCGGTCGGCGAGGCCAACGCCTTCGCGCACGGCGCGGTGCTCGGCCGCCGGGTCGCCGTAATGGGCAGGCAAGAGCCAGCCACAGGTCTCGTCCATCACGGCGCCCTGACCGAGATGGAGCGCCGTCAGGGCCATCTGACTCGGCATGGCTTCATTCTTGACGCGACGTCGAGGGATGTCAACTTGCGAGCCCTGCGCCAGTCGGTCACAATGACCGGCGTGCGCCACCTGCCGCTTCCAGACGTGACGGTTCGCAAGAGCTTCCAGCGCCGGCTGCTCGGCTGGTACCGCCAGCACCGCCGTGACCTGCCGTGGCGGAACACCGACGATCCCTACCACATCCTCGTCTCGGAGATCATGCTCCAGCAGACGCAGGTGGAGCGCGTGATCCCGAAGTACCGCGAGTTCCTCCGGCGCTATCCGACGCTCGCCCGCCTGGCACGGGCGCGCCCCGCGGCGGTGAGGCGGACCTGGTACCCCCTCGGCTACAACATCCGCCCCCGCCACCTCCAGGGCATCGCCCGGGAGACCCTCGCCCGCTACGGCGGAAGACTGCCCGACGATGGCAACGCCCTCCGGGCCATGCGCGGCATCGGCCGCTACACGGCAGGCGCCATCCTCTCCTTCGCCTTCGGCAGGGACGCGGCCATCGTGGACACCAACGTGAGGCGCGTCCTGGGGCGCGTCTTTCTCGGGTCGCGCCGGCTCGGTCGGCTTCGGGGAGATCGCCAGATGTGGACGCTGTCCGAGGCGCTCCTCCCGGCAGGCAAGGCGTACGACTGGAACCAGGCCCTGATGGACTTCGGGGCCACCTGGTGCACCCCGCGAGCGCCCCGGTGCCCGCGCTGCACGATGAAGACATTCTGCGCGAGCTATCCGCTGGGCGGCGCGCGCAACGGGAGACAGCATGGGCTCGCTTGATCGCAAGGTGGCGCTGGTGGCGGGCGGCGGCTCGGGCATCGGCCGCGCGACGGCCGAGCTGTTCGCCGCGGAGGGCGCGCGTGTCGTGGTCTTCGGCCGCCGAGTTGAGCCCCTGGAGCACACGGTGGACGCCATCGTCAAGGCTGGCGGCACGGCCACGGCGGTGGCAGGGGACGTGGCCAGTGAGGCCGACGTGGCGCGGCTCGTCGAGACGGCGCAGGGGGAGTACAGCGGCGTGGACGTGCTGGTGAACAGCGCCGCGGTCCGCCTGCGCGCCCCGCTCACCGAGATCAGCGCCGCCGATTTCGCCGAGGTGCTCAGGATCAACCTGGTTGGCGCCTTCGTGCTCACCAAGGCCGTCGTCCCCGCGATGCGCCGGCGTGGGGGAGGCAGCATCATTCACCTGGGCTCGGCGCTCGGCATGGTCGCGGCACCGGACTTCTCCCCCTACGTGGCCTCCAAGGGCGGCCTGCACCTTCTCGCGCGGGCCGCCGCTGTGGAGCTGGTCCAGGACGAGATCCGCGTCAACGTCGTGGCCCCCGGCACCATTGACACCCCCATGGGCCAGAGCGTGCCGGAGTTCCGCCGCCACCTGCTCAAGCACCGCATCCCTATCGGTCGGGCCGGCCACGTAGGCGACATCGCCGCAGCCTGCCTCTACCTCGCCTCCGACGCCTCCCGCTACGTGACGGGCGCGATCCTCCCCGTGGACGGAGGCTGGACCGCCTCTTAATGGGGTCAGGTCTTGCAATCCAACATCTTGTCGTAATGCAAGACCTGACCCCGATCGACGTGGTCGCGGCCGTCATCGAGCGCGGCGGGAAGATCCTCATCACCCGCCGTCCCGAAGGCTCGCACCTGGCGGGCCTCTGGGAGTTCCCCGGCGGCAAGCCCCACCCCGGAGAGAGTCTGGAGGAGGCGCTGCGGCGGGAGATCCGCGAGGAGCTCGACGCCGAGGTGATGGTCCGGGAACGGATCGACACCGTCGAGTGGGCCTACCCGGACAAGCGTGTGAGGCTCGTCTTCTTCCGCTGCGCGATCAAGGGCGAGCCACGGGCGCTGGAGGGACAGGAGATGGCCTGGGTCACGGCGGCGGATCTCTCGCGCTATGACTTCCCGGCCGCGGATGCGGCCTTGATCTCCCGCCTCAGCGGGCCGTGACGGGGGCCGGCACGCTCCGGCGCCACGCCCCGTAGCCGACGATGGCCCCGTAGAGCGCGAGCCCCACGACCTGCAGCGCGAGCGTCCGCACCACCATGAGCGACGCCGCCACGAGGCAGAGCCAGCGCAGCCAGCCCGACACCGGCCCCCACGCGTGTCCCACGACCACGGAGGCGAGCGCCACCGCCGAGACCGCGGCGAACCCGGACATGAGGAGCACCTGCGACCACTCGCCCTTGAGCAGCAGCTCCGGGTGGTAGACGAACGCGAAGGGCACCAGGACCCCCGCGACACCGAGGCGGAAGGCCTCGATGCCCGTGCCGAACATGTCCGAGCCGGCGATGTTCGCCGCCGCGAACGCGGTCACGGCATCGGGCGGCGTGAGATCCGAGAGCACCGCGTAGTAGAAGACGAAGAGATGCGCCGCCAGCATCTCCACGCCCAGGTTACCCATGGCGGCGGCGCCCACGGTCACCGCGATCACGTAGGCGGCCGTCGTCGGGATGCCCGTGCCGAGGATGGAGACCACGATGAAGATCAGGATCATGGCGACGATGAGGATGCCCTGCGCGGCCTGCACGACCACGCCGCCGAAGGCGAGCGCCGCCCCGGTCCGCGTGAGCACCCCCACGATCATCCCCGACCCCGCCAGCGCCACGGCGATGGTGCCCGCGCTGAAGGCCGCCTCCACCAGCGCCTCCCGGCACTTCGTGGGCGTCATCCACGTCTTCCGGTCGAGAAAGGACAGCGCGAAGGTGACGACGATGGTGTAGAAGGCCGCCCCCGTCGGCGAGTACCCCTGGGCCAGCAGGTACACGATCAGCCCGAAGGGGATGACGAAGTAGGCCCGGCGCATCACCGGCCGCCAGGACGGCAGCTCGGCGCGCGGCACCGGGCGCATCCCGAAGCGGAGGGCAAGGAAATGCACCATGGCGAAGAGGCCCACGTAGTAGAGGATGGCGGGGATGGCGGCGGCCTTGAGGATGTCGAAGTACGAGATGCCGGTGACCTCCGACATGATGAAGACGCCGGCCCCCATGACGGGCGGCATGATCTGCCCCCCGGTGCCCGCGATGGCCTCGATGGCCGCCGCGCTCTTCGCCGAGTAGCCGCCGCGCTTCATGAGCGGGATGGTGAAGGACCCCGTGGCATAGACATTGGCCACGGTGGAGCCGGAGATGGTGCCGAACAGTGCCGAGCCGATCACCG
>JACOVB010000407.1 GCA_016177555.1 Candidatus Rokuibacteriota bacterium | reverse complement strand
GTGCTGGGCAGCCGCGACCCCCTGCGGAACCCGCTTCCGCTGTTCGTGTGGACTGTCTGGTGGGTCGGCCTGACCTATCTGCACGCGGCGCTCGGGAACCTGTGGGCCGTCCTGAACCCGTGGAGCGGGCTCTACCGCCTGGTGACCTCGGCCGGGCCCCTCCGCGGCTGGCGGCAGTCGCCGCCGCTCGTCTACCCGCGCCGCGCCGCCCACTGGCCCGCCGTGGCGGGCTTCCTGCCCTTCGCCTGGTTCGAGCTGATCCACCCGGCCCCGGCCGACCCGGCCGTCCTGGCGGGCGTGGTCTGGGGCTATCTCCTCGTTCACTTTCTCGGCGTGCTCGTCTTCGGCGAGCGATGGCTCCAGCGGGGCGAGTCCTTCGCCGTCTTCTTCCGCGTGGTGTCGTGGCTGGCGCCCATCGGTGTGCGGCGACCCGCTCCGCAGTCGGACGCAGGCGAGCCATGCCAGGTCGAGCTCACCGCTCCCACCCTGAGGCTCCTCAGGCAGGATGCTCCGGACGCGAGCGTCGTCGCCCTGGTGCTGCTGGTCCTCGCCTCGGTCTCCTTCGACGGCCTCTCGCGGACCTTCGCCTGGCTGGGCTTCCTCGGCGAGAACCCGCTGGCCTACCCCGGCCGCACTGCGCTCATGGCGCGCAACACGCTGGGGCTCCTCGGTCTCTTCGCGGTGGCGGCGTTCGCGTACGCGGCCGCCGCGCGCCTGTCCGCGCGGCTCGCGAGGGCAGGCGCGCCGGGCCGCTCCTCGCCGGGTGTCCTCGCGCTGTCGCTCGTCCCCATCGCCTTCGGCTACCACTTCGCGCATTACCTGCCGGTCTTCATGGTGGATGTCCAGCAGGCGCTCCGGGCCGCCTCGGACCCCTTCGCGCTGGGCTGGAACCTGGTCGGCACCCGCGACCTCCACGTCGTGACCTCGTTCCTGTCGGACCCGTCGCGGGTCTACGCCATCTGGCACACGCAGGTGGCCGTCATCGTGGCGGCGCACGTGGGCGGGGTGACGATCGCCCACGCGCTGGCGCTCCGCGTCGCAGGAAGGCCGGCGGCCACCGCGCTGAGCCAGCTGCCGATGCTCGCGCTGATGATCGGCTACACGATGTTCGGCCTCTGGCTGCTCTCGGCGCCGACGGCCGGGTAGCCGCCCCAGTTGAGTCGGGACGGCGGCACGTGGTAATGGTGGGGCCGGCGGGCGGCTGGGATCGGAGGCATTGCACACCGAACGAATGGGGGGCGGGCCATGAGTGAAACCAGCGGCGGAGTGAAGAGCGTGTCGAGGCGGACGGTCCTGACGGGCGCCGCTGCCGTGGCGCTGGGCGCCGGTGTCCCGGGCCCCTGGGTCCGGCGCGCGACCGCCCAGGCGGGGCAGGGCCCCTTGCGCCTGGGTTTCCAGGTGCACCGGACCGGCATCGGCGCCGTGTACGGCCGGTGGTACGAGCGCACGACGGCGGCGGCGGTGAAGCTCATCAACGAGAAGGGCGGCATCGCCGGGCGCCAGGTCGAGATCGTCGCCGAGGACGACGGGACCGACCCCAAGCGCGGGGGCGAGGTGGTCGAGAAGCTCGCCACCCACCACAAGGTGGACCTGATCTTCGGGACGCTGTTCTCGCACGTCGTCATCGCCTCGGCGCCGCGGGCGGGGGAGCTCAAGATCCCGTACCTCGTGGTGAGCGAGGGCTACCACGTGGCCTCGGGCAAGCTCAACCGGTACGTCTTCCAGCCGGGCATCACGGATGTCCGGGCCCAGGTCACGGCCGTGGCGCCGTGGATCCTCAAGAACCTCGGCAAGAAGGTGACCCTGATCTTCCCGGACTACGCCTTCGGCCACGACCACCGCGACTTCTTCAGCAAGGTGGCGACGGCCCAGGGCGGCACCGTCCGCGCCCTCGTCCCCATCCCGCCCACAGAGACCTCCTTCACCAAGTACTTCCCGCGGGTGCCGGCCGACACCGAGGTGCTCTACCACGTGATGGTGGGTCCCGGCGTGCTCACGTTCGTGAAGGAGATGGGCGAGCACTTCGGCGCGAAGCGGCCCCAGATCTTCGGCTTCGTGGACTCGCTGGAGGGTGTGGACATGGCGAGCCCCGGCCTCGACTACCTGGAGGGCACCTACTTCTGGGAGGCCTTCCCGCGCTACGCCGCTGCCAGCACGCCCGCGCATGTGCGCACCTACCGCGAGCGCGTCGGCATCAACGACAGCGGGGCCAGCGTCAGCGACCCCAAGGACGTCTCCACCGCGTCCCACATGTTCGGCTGCTGGGAGACGCTCTTCGTCATCAAGCAGGCGGTGGAGAAGAGCGGCTACAAGAAGCCGTCCGACTACAAGGCCTTCATCGAGACCCTGGAGGGATTCCAGTCCTTCACGGAGGGCCTCGAGCACCCGCAGGGGCCGAAGAGGTTCGTCGGCCGGCTCCACCAGGTCTTCGGACAGCAGCTGATCTCCAAGGTGGAGAAGCGGCGGCTCGCCGTGGTCCACCGGACGGCGATCGAGGACTCGATGTATGCGCCCGAGGCCGACTATACGAAGCAGCCCCTGTAGGGCCGGGGCGCCCCGGGTGTCTCCCTGAGCCTCGGGCCCCACCTCTTCCTCGCCCTCCTCGAGGGCACGGTGGGCGCGCTGGTGCTGGCGCTCACCGCGCTCGGCCTGTCCCTCGTCTTCGGCGTCATGCGCATCGTCAACGTGGCCCACGGCGAGTTCTTCATGCTCGGGGCCATCGTCGCCTGGTACGTCTCCACGCTGACGGGCAGCTTCCTGCTGGCGCTGCTGGTGGCGCCCGTCGCGGTCGCGGGCGTGGCCGTCCTGGCCGATCGCCTCGTGCTCCGGCGCATCGGCTACGAGCCGGAGAGCACCATCGTCGCCACCATCGGGTTGCTCTACATCCTCCAGCAGACAGTGCTCACCACCTACGGGCCCTATGCCCGGCCGGTGGAGGCGCCCGTGTACTTCCGCGTGGACTTCCCGTGGTTCGGCTACTCCGGCTACAAGCTGGTGGTGGCCGGCGTCGCCGCCGTCCTGCTGCTGGTCACGTGGATGGCCCTGTCGCGGACGACGCTGGGGCTCCAGATGCGCGCGACCCAGCAGGATCGCGAGATGGCGCAGGCCTTCGCGGTGCCGGTGGGCCGCGTCTATACCGTGGTCTTCGGCGTCGGGGCCGGCCTCGCCGCCGCCGCCGGCGCCCTCATCGTCCCCGTCCAGCAGGCCCACTACCTCATGGGCCTGGACGCGCTCCTCATGTCCTTCGTGGTGGTGATCCTCGGCGGGCTCGGGAGCCTCCGGGGCACGCTCGTGGCGGCATTCGTCGTCGGGCTCTCCGACGGGGCGATCTCGGTGCTCTTCTCGCCCACGCTCGCCAAGATCGTCGCCACGCTCCTGGTGGCGCTCGTGCTGGCCGTGCGCGGGCGCGGGCTCTTCGGCGAGGAGCTGGCGTGACCGACGACCGGCGGGGCCTGGCCCTGGGGCTCCATCTGGGGGTGCTCGCGCTCCTGGGCGCGCTGCAGCTCGTCCTTCCCCCGTTCCACCACGGCATGGTGGCGCGCGTGATGGTGCTCGCCGCCTACGCGGTGGGCTACAACGTCCTGCTGGGCTACACGGGCCTCATGAGTCTCGGGCACGCCATGTTCTTCGCGGCCGGGATGTACGGCACCGGGCTCACGATCCAGCACTGGGGCTTCGGCGCCGGCGCCGGCTTCCTGGCGGGCATCGTCGCGGGGCTCGCCGTGGCGGCGGCGGTGGGGCTCGTGACGCAGCGCACGGCCGGCCCCGCCTTCCTGATCGTCACCATGATGCTCGCCCAGGCCTTCAACCTGGCCACGCTCTACTTCAACGACGTGACGGGCGGCGATCAGGGCTTCATCCTGTCGGGGCTCGGCCTCGACCTCTTCGGCGTCCGCCTCGCCTTCGCCGATCCCGCCGTGAAGTACAATGCCGCCCTCGTCGTCTTCGCCGCCTGTCTCCTGCTGAGCTTCTGGCTCACGGGCTCCCCCGCCGGCCGGGTGCTGCTGGCGCTCAAGGAGAACGAGGAGCGCACGCGCCTGCTCGGCTACAACACGGTGCGCTGCCGACTCTTCGCGGTGGTCGTCTCGGGCCTGCTCTCCGCCGTGGCGGGCTCCACCTACACGCTCCTCTTCTCCTACGTGGGCTCCACCTTCGGCGGCATTCTCTACTCCATCTACCCGCTGCTCTGGACGCTCCTGGGCGGCGCTGGGACCACGCTGGGGCCGCTCGTCGGCACGCTGGTGATGACCTACTTCGTGGACGTCGCCAGCGCCATCACCACGGGCTACCTCATCGTGGTGGGCGCGGCCCTCATCGTGATGGTCCTCTGGGCGCCGGCCGGCATCGTGGGCGGCATCCGGGCCCGGTGGGTCCGGTGGCTGCCGTGACGCCGCTCCTGGAGACGCGGGCGATCTCGAAACGCTTCGGCGGGCTTGAAGCGGTGAGCGCCGTGGACTTCAGCCTCGACCGAGGCGAGGTGCGCGCGCTCATCGGCCCGAATGGCGCCGGGAAGACCACGCTGGTGAGCCTGATCAGCGGCCGGCTCGGCCCGACCTCGGGGCGGGTGCTCTTCGCCGGGCGGGACATCACGAGGCTCGGACCCTGGGACCGGGCGAATCTCGGGATCGTCTACACCTTCCAGATCACCAGCATCTACCGGAGCCTGTCGGCGTTCGACAACGTGGCGCTGGCGGCGCAGCGGCGCCGGCTGAGAAGGCTCGCGGACTGGCTCGCGCTGGACCGGGCGACCGTGGCCGCGGACGTGCAGGCCGCGCTCGACACGGCGGGGCTCGGCGGCCTGCGGGACCAGCAGGCCGGCGCCCTCGCCTACGGGCATCAGCGGGCGCTCGAGGTCGCCATGGCGATGGCGCTCAAACCGGAGCTGCTCATCCTGGACGAACCCACCCAGGGGCTGGCCCCCGAGGACATCGAGGCGCTGTGCCGGCTCGTGCGGAATCTGGCTCGCGTGGCCACGGTGCTCCTCATCGAGCACAACATGGGAGTGGTCCTGGAGCTGGCGAGCCGGGTGACGGTGATGGACGCCGGCCGGATCATCGCCGAGGGCAACCCGCGAGAGATCGAGGCGCATCCTGAAG
>JACOVB010000406.1 GCA_016177555.1 Candidatus Rokuibacteriota bacterium | reverse complement strand
GGTGTCGCTCAACCCGCCCGACATCCCGCTGGAAGAGAACATGACGTTCGCCATCGAGACCCAGCACGGCCGGCCGGGCGTGCATGGCGTGCGCATCGAGGAGATGGTCCGGGTCACCAAGAGCGGCGTGGAAGTGATGACGAAGTTCCCCGTCGGGGAGATTCTCGAGGTTCCGCTGGTCTGAGATCCCGCACCGGTCCCGGCCCCGGCGGCGAACAGGTCGCCGGGGCCGGCGGCTAGCCCTTGACGGCGCGCGCCACCTGCAGCTTGTGCTTCCGCAGCTTCCGCCACAGCGTCGGGACGCTGATCCCGAGCTTCGCCGCGGCCGCCCGCATGGTGCGGCACTGATCGAGGGCCTGGCGCAGGACGCGGGCCTCGAACAGGTCCGTCATGTCACTGAGCCCGGACAGAAGGCTCGTGTCCACGGGCAACTCCCGGCGCGCCGCCTCGAAGGCGCAGAGGCTGAGATGCGCCACCTGGATCTCTTCGCCGTCGGAGAGGATCGCCAGGCGCTCCAGGATGTTCTCGAGCTCCCGGACATTGCCCGGGTAGTGATAGTCACTGAGGACCTGGAGGACCTCGGGCACCACCCGCTTGCGCACTCCGTGTTTCCGGCTCAGCGATTCGAGGAACGTGGTGACCATCACCGGGATATCCTCGGGGCGCTCGCGCAGGGCGGGGATCCGGAGGGGCACCACGTTGAGGCGGAAGTAGAGATCCTCCCGGAACCTTCCCTCGGCGACCATCGCCTTGAGGTCGCGGTTGGTCGCCGCGATCAGCCGCGCGTTGATGGCGATCGAATGGCGTCCGCCGAGGCGCTGGACCCGCTTCTCGTCGATCACGTTCAACAGCTTGACCTGCAAGCTCAGGCTCAGCTCTCCGATCTCGTCCAGGAAGATCGTCCCGTTCTGGGCCAGCTCGAACTGGCCCGCTTTCCCGCTCGTCAGCGCGCCCGTGAAGGCGCCCCGCTCGTACCCGAACAGCTCCGACTCCACGAGGGGCTCGGGAATCGCGCCGCAGTTGAGGTGGACGAACGGCCCTCCCCGCTGCAGACTGCCGTCGTGGATGAGCCTGGCGAAGCGCCCCTTGCCCACCCCCGACTCCCCGAGGATCAGCACGGGGGAGTCGTACTTCGCGACCTTGAGCGCCGCCCAGAGGCAGCGCTTCATCTTGTCGCTGTGGATCACCAGGTTGAAGGTGGGCAGGTCGGCGTACTCGGGGCTGAGGAAGATGGACTCGTTGGGCTCGCCGGCCACGGCCTGCTGCCCCAGGCGCTCGCGCAGCTTGTTCAGCTGGGTGATGTCGCGGACATTGACGATGACCAGGACCAGCTGGCCGTCCTCGTCGAAGACCGGCGTTCCCGTCACCAGGGCCGTGCTCCCCGTCGGGTAGGTGTGCATCATCGTGATGGGGATGCGCCGCTTGATGACCTCCAGGCTCACCGAGTGCTTGAGCACGCCCTTCTTGACCACGTCCACCATGTTCTGGTTGACGATGTCCTCCTCGCGGAGCCCGGCGATGCGCACATAGGCCTTGTTGACCTTGAGCACCGTGCCGTGGGCGTCGACCACCACGAAGCCGTCGAAGGAGGCGTTGAGCAGGGCGTCGAAGTGCTCGCAGGGGTTGATCCCGGTGCTGGTGACGGGCAGTCGGGGGCTTTGCTCGGTCCCCTGGTGACGGATCTCGCGTATCGCCTCGCGTGTCATCCTGTTCCCTCCGCCGGCTCACCCCCCGGCTGTGGTGCCGTGGGCCCATGAGTTAGCGTTTCACTCCTAACACGGTCCATTTCACGATTGCAATGGCGCATTCATGGAGCAGATGTCGTGGCGCCCCCCTTGTCACGGCGTCGGGCGGGCCGCCGAAATCCCGTCCTGTGCGCCAGCAGGATGCTGAACAAGCCGCAGGCTGCTCAAAAAGGTCCAGATGCGAGGCGGCGCCCGACGGCCGCACGCGAGGCGTACTCGCTGTACGTTGAGCGTGCGGCCGAGGGCGCCAACGACGCAGATGGGCCTTTTTCAGCAGCCTGCTAGAGGGGTCCCGGGGTAGGCTCGGGCGTCGGCTGGCGGGCGGGCACCCTTCTTGCGGGGTCCCGTGCTACCGCATCGTCCTTGCCGAGGAGGCGCACCCGATGATCTACGCCGAGGCGCGGTACCGGCCGCTGGGCGATCTGTACCTGACCGTGGAGTTCGGCGATGAGCTGAGCCTGCCGCTCAACTTCCGGGTGATCGCCCTCGACAGCGCCGTGAAGGCCCGCCGGCTTCCAGGGGTCACCGAGACCATCCCGACCAACCGCTCGCTGGGCATCGTCTACGACCCCTTCACCGTGAGCCGGCAGGAGCTGGTCGCGCAACTCCAGGCCCTCGAGGGGGAAGTCCAGGAGATCGACGCGCTCCCCTCGCGGCACGTCACCCTCCCGATCTGGTACGACGACCCCTGGTCCCGGGAATGCGCCGCGGCCCATGGGGCTCCGAACAACGTCGAGTTCCTGGCCGGGATCAACGCCATGACGGCCGCCGAGGTGATCCGCACCCATTCGGGGACTGACCACTGGGTGTCGGCCGTGGGCTTCACCCCCGCCTGCTACCAGGCCATGCCGCTCGACCCGTCCAAGGCGCTCACGGCGCCGAAGTACCAGCGGCCGCGCCGCTGGACCCCGGAGCGAATCCTCTGCATCGCCGGCCAGCTCACCTCCTTCTATCCCATCGCGAGCCCCGGAGGCTATCAGCTGCTGGGGCGGACGCCGGTGGAGCTCTACGATCCCAAGCAGCGCAACCCGGCCTTCGCCGAGGGCCCTGTGCTCCCGCGCGTGGGCGATCGCCATCGCTATGTCCCCATCGACGAGGCGACGTACTGGGAGATCCGGCGCGAGGTGGAGGCCGGCATGTACCGCTACCAGATCCGCGAGGAGACGTTCCGGCTGCGGGACTACACGGGGCGAGGCCGCCATGCTTGAGGTGCTGGCCGGCGGGCTTCAGGCCACGATACAGGACGTCGGTCGCCCCGGGTATCTCGCGACGGGCATGCCCCCCTCGGGACCGGCCGATCGCTTCGCCCTGGGCATCGCCAATCTCCTCGTCGGCAACGATCCCGGCGGCCCCTACCTGGTGGGGCGCCGCCCCGGCGCCGCCGGCGTCGAGGTGCTCCTCTCCGGGCTCCGGCTCCGCGTGCTGGCCGAGACGGTGATCGCCGTCACCGGCGCCGATCTTTCCCCGACTCTCAATGGCCAGCCGCTGCCGATGTGGCAGAGCCTGCGGGTGCGCCCCGGCGACGAGGTGGCCTTCGCCCAGGCGCGGAGCGGGGCGCGGGCCTATCTGGCGATGGCCGGCGGCATCGACGTGCCGCTTTTCGCCGGCAGCCGCGCCACCAATGTGCGCGCCTTCGTCGGCGGCGTGGAGGGCCGGGCGCTCAAGCCGGGCGACAGGCTCAGGAGCTTTCCGCCGAGCCGCCCGCCCCGCGACCTCGAGGGGCGACGGCTGCGGCCCGATCTCCTCCCCGCCTTCGGCGCGAGGTGGCGGGTGCGGGTGGTCCTCGGCCCGCAGGACGACCTCTTCCTTCCCGAGAGCATCGAGCGGTTCCTGACCCACGACTGGAGGCTCTCCCCGACGTCTGACCGCATGGGCTGCCGCTACATCGGGCCGCCGCTCGAGTTCAGGCCCCGCCCGGCCTATCTCGTCGAGCAGGCGGGGGCGGACCCCTCCAATATCGTGGACGACACGATCCCGGTGGGCGGCATCCAGGTGCCGGGCGGGGTCGAGCCCATCGTGCTGCACGTGGACGGCCCGAGTCTCGGGGGCTACGCGAAGATCGCGACGGTGATCAGCGCCGACCTCGGCCAGGTGGGCCAGACGCGTCCCGGCCAGGTCACCAACTTCGCGGCGGTGTCGACCGACGAGGCCGTCGAGGCCCTGCGCGCCCTCGAGGGCGCCATCGCCGAGGCCAGCATCATCACCCCCTGAGGCGCGAGCCGGCGCGGGAGACAGGATGCGGAGCCAGATCAATCTCAACTGCGACATGGGCGAGAGCTACGGGCGCTGGACGCTGGGTGACGACGGCCCCCTGATGGAGCTCGTCCCCACCGTCAATATCGCCTGCGGCTTCCACGCCGGGGACCCCCACGTGATGCGCCATACCGTCGAGCTGGCGGCCGGGGCAGGCGTGGAGATCGGGGCGCATGTGGCCCTGCCGGACGTGCTCGGCTTCGGCAGGAGGCGGATGGCGATCACGGCCGACGAGCTCGGCGACTACGTGCTCTATCAGGTCGGAGCCCTGCGCGCCTTCGTGGAGGCGGCCGGGCTCCGCCTCGGCCATGTCAAGCCCCACGGGGCGCTCTTCGCCATGTGCGGGGAGAGCGGGGAGTACGCGCTGGCGCTGCTGGGCGCCATGCGGGCGCTGGATCCTACGCTCGTCGCCATCGTCGGTGGGCCGGCGGTGCCGGCCGCCGCGGCGGCTACCGGGATGCGGGCCGTGCCGGAAGGGTACGTGGACCTCGCGTATCAGCCCAACGGCTTCCCGGTGATCGAGCGGGCCAAGCGGGCGTGGGACCCCGCCGAGGTGGCGGACCGGGCGCTGCGGATCGTGCGCGAGCGCAGGTTGCCGGCGGCGGACGGCTCCACGTTGAGCCTGGACGTGCCGACGATCTGCGTGCATGGAGATGCCCCGAACGCGCTCGAGGTGGCCAGGGCCATCCGGGCCCGGCTGGCGGCAGAAGGGATTGCAGTGGTGCCCCTGACCCGCATGCTGACCAGGGAGGAGTGAGCATGGACATTCGACTCGACGATCGGGTGGCGCTGGTTACCGGAGCCTCCTCGGGCATCGGTAAGGCCGCGGCCCTGGCGCTGGCCGAGGCCGGGGCCCACGTGGTGGTACAGGGCCACTCGCATATGGCCGAGCTCGAGGCCCTGGCCGACAGGATCATCAGGCTCGGACGGCGGGCCGTTGCGGTCAGGGCAGACGTGACCAGCACCGCGGACGTGGACCGCATGGTTCAGACGGCGGTGGACGAGCTGGGCGGGGTGGACATCGCCTTCAACAATGCCGGGCTCATGCAGATGGCCCTGCTGGAGGAGACCACCGACGAGATGTGGAACCGCCACCTGGCCACCAACGTGACGGGCGCCTTCCTCTGCGCGCGCCGGGTGGTGCCCGAGATGAAGAAGCGCGGCAAGGGCAAGCTGATCCACACCGGCTCGATCTTCGGCGCCTACGGGGTCCCCAGCGCCGTCGCCTACTGCGTCACCAAGATGGCCATCCACGGGCTCACGCGCGCGCTGGCCATCGAGCTGGCGCCCCACCGCATCAATGTCAATGCCGTGGCCCCGGGCAATGTCGTCACGCCGCTGAACGACGTCCTCTACGACTACATGGCCGAGCAGGCGGGGGCGCCGGGGGACCGCGAGGCGGGCAAGCGGCTGCTGGCCAAGTCCTACCCCCTGGGCCGGCTCGGGCAGGTGAGCGATGTTGCCACGGCCGTGGTGTACCTCGCCTCCGACGCCGCCGACTTCGTGACCGGCCAGATCATGTTCGTGGATGGCGGGTACTCGGTGTGGTGAGATCCCGACTCGCGCCCGGCGCGCCCGGCATCGGCTGATGCCGGCGCGCTTGTCCCCCGGGAGCGACCCCTGGCTTTTCGGCCTCTGCCTGTCGCGGGTCGGGGCCTTCATGGTCTACATCAGCTACGCGGCGGCGCTCCCCGTGCTGCAGCGGGAGTGGCAGATGTCGGCCACCGCCGCGGGCAGCATCGCCTCGAGCTTCCAGATCGCCTATGCGATCTCCCTTCTGGCCTGCTCCGAGCTGGCCGACCGGATCGGGGCGCGGCGCGTCTTCGTCGCCGGCTCCTGGGCCTCGGCGGCGGCCGCGATGCTCTTTGCCCTCGTCGCGCGGGACTACTGGTCGGGCCTGCTGTCCTACACACTGCTGGCCCTCGCGCTCGGCGGGACCTACACCACGGGCATCCTTCTCGTGGCCGAGAACGTCCCCGTCGCGCGGCGGGGCCGGGCCATGGGATACCTGCTGGGCGGCCACTCCCTGGCTCTCGCGCTGGCCCTCGCGCTCACCGGGTGGGCCATCCCGCGCGGCGGGTACCGGCTGGCCTTCCTGCTCACCTGCCTCGGCCCCGTGCTGGGCGGCCTCATGGTCTGGGCGGTGACGCGACAGACGCCCAACCGCGTGGCGGAGCGGAGCCCCGAGCAGAGGATCACCGGTGCCGTGCTGCGCAATCGCCCGGCGATGCTCGTGATCACCGGCTACACGTTCCACGCCTGGGAGCTGCTCGGCATGTGGGCGTGGACCCCGGCCTTCCTCGCCGCCTGTCTGGCCGCGGCCGGCGTCGGCTCGGCCCAGGCGGCGGGGCTCGGATCATCCGTGAGCGCGCTCTTCCACATCACCGGGATGCTGGCCTCGCTGGCCGCCGGGGTGCTCGCCGACCGCTTCGGCCGGACGCCCGTCATCTTCGCCATGGCGGCGCTGAGCGCCCTCTGCTCGCTCGTGTTCGGCTGGCTGATCGGGGGCCCGGTCTGGATCGTGGTCGCGGTGGGGCTCGTCTATGGCTTCGCCGCGCTCGGGGACTCGCCGATCTACTCGACGGCCCTCACCGAGGTCGTGGCCCCCGCCTACCGCGGCGCCGCGCTGGCGCTCCGCTCACTGGCGGGCTATGGCGCGGGGGCGGCGGCCCCCCTGGTCTTCGGCTGGGTGCTCGATCTGCACGGCGGCGGGCGCGGCTGGGGCTGGGCCTTCGTCACGCTGGCCGCCGCGGGAGCGCTCGCCGCCGCCTCGGCCGTGGCCCTTCATCGCTTGCCGGAAGCCCATGTCCTGCGCGGAGGCCACCGCGGGACCTAAAGATCCGCACCTGGCCGTCGGTGACCTGGCTCCGGATGAACAGGGCGTGGCCCGCGCCCGCCGGGCACCAGAGGATGCGCCAATGGAGGTAAGATGGTGGTGTGCTCGAGACTGGCGCCCTGGCAGGCGAGGGCGCGTCTCGTGCGCGTGCCGGTCGGGTCTCCAGCGAGGAGGGGGCAATGAGCCGCGAAACGGCGAGTCCCGTCCGATACATCGACACGACACGGGTCTCCTACTCCCTGCCCGAGCTGGTGGGCTTCTTCGGCACCGAGTCGCGGCAGCACATGCTGGATGCCGACGATCTGTCGCGCTGGTACCCGGCGCGCGCGGCGGAACGCCGCGAGTACCTCGCGCGGATCGGCAAGGCATCGCCCTTCTGGCTCGGCACGCCAGCCCCGAGCGCCTGATCCGATAGAGCGTGCGCG